>JAYTGY010000320.1:0-9008 GCA_043733065.1 Ferruginibacter sp. | reverse complement strand
GAAGCAATGATACAAGCTCGTAAAAAAGCAAATGATCTTACGGATATTCGTGAAAAAGCCATTGCTTATTGCGAAGAAGTAAAAGGTAAATACTTTGATGATATTCGTTACCATGTAGATAAACTTGAGCTTATGGTAGACGATAATTTTTGGACATTACCAAAATACAGAGAAATATTATTTTTAAGATAAGAACCAAAAAGCCTCGAAATTGTTTCGAGGCTTTTTTAATTTTATTATTTATTTTAATGAAATACTTTTTGCTCCAATGTTTTTGCTTGATCTATCATTTGCTGCAATTTCTCTGCCGATGGTACACGTCCAGTCAATTTTTTAGCTTCATTTACTTCATTCATTTTTGCTTCCAAGTTTGCTGCATTTCTTGTAGCAAATTCTTTTACAGTATCTACACCTGCGGCTTCTAATAATTCAGAAAATTGCCCAGCTACACCATCCAATCTATGAAGATCACTATGGTTTACCCAAGTAAGAATTTTTCCACCGTCAATACCAGTATCATCTGCTAATTTTTTTCGACCAGCTTTTGTACCGCCAGTTGTTAATAAATCATCAGTTGTTTTAATGCCTGCTGCATTAAGTTTTTCTGCGTAAACGGGACCTACACCTTCGAGGTCGATAATTTTGTATGACATAAAGTTTATTTTTTAGAAGATAAATGTAAGAATATTTTTAACGCAACTAAAAATATAAACTTATTTTTTATTTAATTATATGAATAAATACCGGTTTCTATTTTACCAATAAAAGTGTTCCTTTAATTGGGACTGTGCCGTTTTTTAAATCTATGATATATGTATAAGCACCTGTGGGCAAGGTTATGCCTTTGTATTTGCCATCCCAAGCCGTAAAACTTTGTTTTCTTTCAAACACTATTTGTCCATAACGATTATAAACTGCAAGCTCGTGTTTAGGGTAAGCTTCGAGCGCTGGAATATTCCAAGTATCGTTTTTACTATCGCCATTTGGCGTAAAAGTATTTGGTACAAAAATACCTTGATATATTTTTACAAACACACTATCAGTACTTGTTCCGCAACCTTTTTTAGAACTTGCTGTTAAATAATATTTTTTATCTGAGGGTGGGTTTACGGTTGGGTTTAAAAGATTTACAGTATTTATAAATTCTGCTGGCGACCAAATGAAAGTATCAATATCTCCAATAATATTACCTTCTAGCTGAATATTTTTATTGGCAATAATTATTTTATCTGGCCCAGCATCTACCACTGGTTTTGTACCTACTTTTATTTTTGTAAAAGCAGTATCTGTACAATTAAATTGATTGGTTAATATAACTTGGTAATTGGTTTCTACAATTGGTGTTGCTACTGGATTTTGACTTGTTGGGTTATTTAAAAAAGTAGTTGGAATCCATTCAAAGCTACCGATGCCATTGGCTATTAGTGTTACATTTTTTCCTATACAAATTATACTATCTGCAAATGCTGTGGTAACAATTGGTGCAGGGTTTATCATCACAATGGTAGAATCTAAATTTTCGCAGCCATTAATATCTTTTACCAATACATAATATTTGCCAGCATTTATTTGCTGCGCATTCAAAATAGAAACAGCGTTTCCATTTGCTATAAAATTATTGGGCCCACTCCAGTCAAATATTGTACCACCAGTAGCAGCTAATTTTAAAGTTATATGCTCACACAAAATGCTATTGCTACTTGCGGTAGTTGTTATTTTTGGTAAAATATTTATGGTTATTGGTTGCGATGAAATGCGACAGTAATGTGAATTTAAATTGCCTGTTTCTGCTACGCTTAAGCGGTATCGCCATGTTCCAATACTTGCAGATGCCAAAAAACTTTTTGTAAACAATGGACTATTTTGTCCAATTATATCTGTATAAGGAATTCCATTAAAACTCTGCTGCCACTGATAGCTTGGATTATTTAAACCTGCAGAAATGCTACAATCAAAATTAAATGTTTTGGCAACGCCTTCACAAAATGATGCAGTTGTGGTAGATATTCCTCCAATAATATTTGGCGAAAGTGATGGTCCGCATGCTCTAAAAGTAATATCATCTAAAGCTAAGTCATTGCCACAACCACCAAAAGCATTGTTTGTCATACGTAGTACTATATCAGATATACCCACAGGCGTATTAAAGAAAAACCCATATTGTTTCCAAGTTGGAGTGGAGGTAACAGGTATATTATTGGAATTATATGTTTGCAAAATAGTTCCATCAGTTTTTTCTATAGAAAAAGTAATGTTGGGCTGTGTGGGATTACCGCCACAAGCAGATTGTTTTATTACATTTATAATCCAAGCAGCAAATTCATATGTAGTGTTTCCACAAAGCCCTCGCACAGTATCTATATAAAATGCATTAGGTTGTGGTGCCGCATTTACAAGTAAAAAATACCCATTACTATCACCAGTATGATCGTTTGCTAAAGAATACCAAGTACTTCCAAAACAATTGGTCGTATTATTTCTTACGGTATAAAAACCATCATTGGGGCAATCGTTAGAAACATATTGGTAAGCAGTAGTTGCAGCAGATAAAGCCGCACCAGGGTTTGAGCCTGCACCAAACGTAATATTTACAATAGGATCGCCAAGGCTACCTTGGCAAAACTGGGCTTGCAGGTTTATCGAAATGAGTAAAAAAAATATTGAAATCCGACAGTACATATGCTTTAGTGCAAAATTTTGGGTAAATGTACTCACTAATTATTTTTAATATCTATTATGTAGAAAAGTATTTTAACCTAAAGAGTGCTAAATTATAAGTTTTCACATGTCTAGAAACTGTTTTAAATAAAAGTGTTAGTATATTTGAATATAAATTAAACGTTATGAAACAAATATTTTTCGGTCTTGTGTTTTCAATGATTCTTTTTTCTGGTTGTAAAAATAATTATGAGGATGTAATATTACCTGACTTTAGTTTTCAGTGGCCTGCTGGCACCAGCGATTATGCGCCTTATACAAATGGTTCTACTTTTACATTTGAAAGTACAAGTGGTACACCAGCTGTTATTGATAGTTTTACTTACACGGTTACAAAAGATACATTAATTACTGGTGCTACTTATAGGAAATTAGAATCTAACAAACCTGCACTTGGGCCTATTTTTTATGCAAATTATAATGCAGGTGTTGTAACAAATATTGCTTACAATTTTTCTTTGCAAGGAGTAACAATACCTGTAGTTACCCAAACTGTTTTAAAAGATAATGTGCCAGTAAATACAACCTGGAACGAATCGTTAAATGTAACTGCATCTGGCTTTACAGTACCGGTTACATTTACGTATACAATTATGCAAAAAGATTATACAAAAACTATTTTGAGCAAAGATTATACGAACACTATTTACGCAAAACAACAAATTGGTATTCCTGCTAATATTGCACTGCTACTAAATATACCTGCTACTACACAAGTAGATAATTATTTTGCAAAAGGAGTGGGGTTAGTACAAAAAGATGCGCCAACAACTAGCATAAAAATAAAAAGATATAATGTGGTAAAATAATTGTGAAGTTGCTCTAGAGATTAGTTGGCGTTGAAGATAATTTTTGAATCCGGTATTTTTTAAAACAAGATTTATAAAGTGCATTCAATTTTTAAGTTAACAATTAAAATTTATTTTTATGAAACTTATCAACATCCTCTATTGGGCTACAACAATTCTTCTTTGTTTTTTATTGGGCTTTTCTGCCTACAACGATTTAATGACTAGCCCCGAATTTGTAACTACAGTACAGCGTTTGGGCTATCCTGTATATTTATTAAAATTTTTAGGTGTAGCCAAGTTTGCAGCTATTATTGTTATTTTATCTCCAATAAAAAACAGGTTAAAAGATTGGGCGTATGCAGGCGTTACATTCGATTTGTTTGGAGCAGCATTTTCGCATTATAGCATTAGCGACAGTAAAAGTGCAATAGTACTACCCATAATCGGTTTTGTAGTTGCTATGTTTTCTTATGTTTTGTACATGCTAAAATACGATGAAGAAAAAACTTAAGGGTTTCTTGCTTTTAAACAAAGTGTTTTATAAATTGTTCCCCAATTGTTATTATTATTATCGTTTGGTAATCCTTGTGCATTAAGCAATGCATCTTGGTCATTGACATCGTATTTCCATACCCAAGCAGATACTGATAAACCACGATTGTAAATAGAATCTAAAAAAGGTTTTGGATTCATGAGTACACCAGCATTCATAGGTGCTACTTCTCCAAATAATACAGGGATATTATTTAGTTTTAACTGCTGTAAGCGGTTGCCCATGGCTGCATTGGTAACAAGCAACCATTTTTCATAAGCGTGTACATCAAACAAAATATTTGTTTTTCCTGCTAAAAATGCAGCCCCTTTATTATTGAGTACACTTTCATCTTGCCCTTGCTCAGCACATGGTACTAGTATAATATTTTTATTGCCACTGTTTCTAATTACTGCTGTCAAATCGTTCATATCATTTAGCCAAATATCGTCTGTGTAACCGTCGGCTCTATCGTATCGGTAAGGCTCGTTCCACAGTTCTATCCAAACATCTGGCTGGTTTTTAAATTGCGTAGCCCATTGTGCCAATTTTGTTTTACAATCGGCATACCAGTAAGTAAGCGATGGGCGTGTGCCAGTAAAATCTGTATTCGTAACACCGTTCCATCTAAAAGGGCAGACGATAGTAATTTTATTATTTAGTCTATTACTGTCTACAACGCTTTGTAAAGAATGCAACCAAGCACCATTTGCATCTTGCATTGGATAACCAGAAATAGGTTGCTCTTTTACATTGCTTACAAATTCTCTTACAATGTCCACATGCCAGTTTTTCATATCATTGCTGCTAGATGCTGCGTATGTATGTAAAGCATTAGCGCCAATTAATTGTGCAGGATTATTGTATTTAAATATTTTACTTCCAACAATGGTAAATGCATCAGTGTAAATAGGCTCAATAATTATCGTTGGCTCAGGTTCCACTGTTTTCTTTTTACAAGCAAAAAAGCCAATCATAAAGATGAGTAAAAGAAAAGGAAAATTTTTCATTCAATATATTTTACCAAATGTAAAATATTATTGAATAGAATCAATACGATTAAAAATAGTATCCGTATTTAATTTGTGCAGTGTGTCGTTATTTCTTTCTACAATCATCCACTGAGGTTCTAATATCCAACTACCGTTGTGTTGTATGAGTTTATACGATTGGGTCATTTTACATTGTTGTGTTTCCACATTGTATAAAAACTCTTTTACGCTATCTGTTGTTTCATCAAAAGCCACTTGTATGGCATTGTCAATATATTCAGCCGATTGAATAGCATCGTCAATTATTTGCTTTTCTTTTAAAATTATATTTACTTTCTTTTCTGTTTTTGCATTCTTTTTTACTACAACTTCGGATATGGTTTTAGGTATTGCAAAATATTTATTTATCACTTCAGGTTTGTATTGCGCTTTTGCAAAGGTATTGCTATAAAGGTTTGTAGCGGTATGAGTTGTTTTTACAATTGGTAAAAATAGGGTAGTAGCCAATAGTAAAATTGGAATAAACAACCAAGCCAGTATATTTAATTTGTAATGCTTAAATGCACGATTATCATCTGCAGAAAAAAACTGAATACGTTTCAGTAATTGCGATGTTTGTTTTACAGCACCCAATTGAAATACTTTTAAAGCAACTGTATTTTGTGCAATTTTTAATAATGTTTGTGCGTACAATATTTCGTTGTAATTAAAATCTAACACTTGAGTATCGCAATTTTTTTCTCTTTCTAGTTTTATTTTATGGCTTAGTAATTGTACAAATGGGTTAAAGAAATAAACAATTTCCATGCCTAGCAATAACCAGTTTAGCAAATAATCTTTGCTTTTTATATGCGCTAATTCGTGCAAAATAATAGTTTCTATTTCCTGCATGCTCAAAGCATTTGCAAGGCTAAAAGGCAGCAGTATCATGGGTTTCAAAAAACCAAATGTTATGGGAGATTGTATATTGTTGCAATACCAAACCGTTACTTTTCTTTTTATACCAAGCTGGTATGCTTTTAGTTCAGTAAAAATTTTCAACTCCGCCGATGGCTTTAATAAATTTTTACGGTAGCTTTTTATAAATACATTCCATTGAAAAATAACCGACAAAAATTTATAAAGTACCACTACAAAATAAAAACTAAATATAATATTGCCATATTTATTTATCCAACCAAATGAAAACCTATTTGTACTCGTTATATATGAAAAATCTATTTGGGTAAAATAAAAATAGAAAGTAACAATAGAAACAATAACCTGCGCCGAAAGTAAGCTGTACAAAAGGTTTCGCCTATGTAACGGGTGTATTTTTGTAGCACATGCATCTATGCTTACATATACAAGTGCCAGCAAACCTGCTTGCCAAATGCTATGAAGCATCATTACAATAAATGCATAAAAAAAAGGCATCGTTTTATTTTTTTGCTTTTAAGGTTGCTATAAGTTCTTCTATTTGTAATAATTCTTCTTTGCTTGTTTTGTTGCCACCCAACGCCTGCATTACCATATTGGCAGACGAGCCAGCAAATAAGCAAGCAATCATTTTATTTACAATTTGCATTTGCGTTTTTTCTTTATCAATTGCTGGCGTGTAAATATGCGTTTTGCTGTCGGTGTTTCTGGTTACCAATCCTTTTTCGTGCATTATTTGCATGAGCTTAAGCGTGGTGGTGTAGCCCGCTTCCTTGGTTTTGGTAAGCTCTTCGTGTACGGTACGCACGGTGGCATTTTCGTTGGCCCATAACACAGCCAATATTTCCAACTCACTTTCCGTTGGCTTTATTTGTTTTATTTTTTCCATTATTACGATTTAATTCGTATATCAATATTACGATTTAATTTTTAATACAAAAAAATATTTTTGAGGTTAATTGTTAAACTTTTTTACAAAAAAAAACTCAATCATTTCTTACTTAATAAATAAGATAGGATTGAGCTTTTAATTTTTATTCTAACTTATTTGCAACCCACCCATTGCCTAGTTTCTTTTTGAAAAAACCACCAAATATCATTTGCATAACTAAAATTAAAATTTAATTCTAGTTTTATCGATTCAGGAATACTAAAAGCCACTTTTGTAAGAAAGCCTGTTTTTTTATCGTACAATTCTATCGTACGATCTGTAACATTTAGCACCGCCAATTCTGCTTTTGGCATATTGGTATATTGCACAGACAGGTTTCTATCATCCCATTTAGTTGTAGATTGATCTTCTGATAATTCATCAGCTTCTTTTTTGGTTTTACAACCTACATATAAATAAGTAAGCGAGCCAAGAGGTTTAAAAGTTCTCGAATCGTATTTTTCTACATTATGCGACAGGCTAAAATATAAAACGTTATTACCTGGCGTATAATAAAAACCAACAGACTGTCCATCTGGTTGATACATCCCTTCAAAATCTATCATTTTACTTTTAATTAAACCATTATTTTCTAGTTCAATATGCCCAACACCATTGGAGTCGTAAGTATTAAATTGTAACAACTTGCTTATCGGATTATACCAAATACCTCTAAAATCGTAATCAGCTTGCATATCATTTTGTAATATTTTTCCTTTCTCATCAAAAACACCCATTGGAAAACTAGCATTACCCGCCATGCTAGAGTAATATTTTTTTGTAAGCGGATGCCATGCAACCGCAGCACTATTTTTACCACCACCTTCTGGCATTTGAAGTACAATAAATTCTTTCAAAACTTTCTGTGCTTGCGCAGGCATAACAGCAGCAACCATAAGCGCAATAATAATTGCAAGATTTATCTGTTTCATGTGTTTTGGTTTTAGAATCAAATTTAAACATAAATAATATATTATAAAAATAATTAATTTATTGTATTTATATAAGACGATGTTAGTTGGTATTTTATTGGTTTTAGAACTAAGTAATAAGGATAGATAGTATTAAAAATTATTTGGGGCTTTGAGCCATATACAATAATCAGCTTTGGTTCGGTCTCCTTCGCTGTTCCGTACGTGTGCATATCCGCCCAATGGCGGATGCACACGCACATCGCTCAGTCCACCGCAGCCCTTCATCTGTAGTTTTTCAATCAACAATACTACAAAGTTTATAATTTTTTGGGTAACAACTTTTTTATTGATAAACTTAAACCTGCATCTTTGTAACCACAAAACCATTTCATGATAAAACTCTCCTACAAAAAAATAAATCTTCCATTTAAATATCCTTTTACCATTTCTAAAGGCACAAAAACCCATCAGCCATCATTAATAGTACGGCTAGAATATTTTGGTAAAGTTGGTTATGGTGAAGCGCCAGCAATAACTTACTACGATATTACAGTCGAAAAAATGATAGAAGATTTAGAAGCAAAAAAACAATTTGTAGAAAAATTTTCGTTGAGCGATCCTGAGCGTTATTGGCATTATTTGCATCATCTATTTCCAAACAATCCTTTTTTGGTATGTGCATTAGATATGGCAGCATGGGATATTTATGGCAAAATGAAAAAGAAACCATTGTACGATTTGTGGCAATTGGATACCAGCAAAGCACCCATTACAGATTATACCATTGGCATAGATACCGCCGAAATGATGGTAAAAAAAATGACAGAAAAACCTTGGCCACTATACAAAATAAAAGTGGGTTATGATGGCGATGTAGAAATGATTGAAACATTGCGCAAGCATAGCAATGCACCTTTTTGTGTAGATGCCAATGCAGCGTGGACGTTAGAGCAAGCAGTCCATAAAATTCCATTATTGAAAAACCTCGGTGTTATTTTTGTTGAACAACCTTTGGCAAAAGATGATTGGGATGGCATGAAAAAATTATATTCAACATCTCCATTGCCATTATTTGCAGATGAAGCTTGTGTAAAAGAAAGCGATGTAGAAAAATGTGCCAATCATTTTCATGGCATAAATATTAAACTCACCAAATGCAGCGGAATTACCCCTGCTCGTAGAATGATAACTAGAGCAAGAGAATTACAATTG
>JAYTGY010000319.1:0-1506 GCA_043733065.1 Ferruginibacter sp. | reverse complement strand
ATTGGTTTTTCGTCTGCATTAATGGATATGGAAAAAACCGAAAAAGGGATGATTTTTTTACAGGCCATAAAATCATCTGGAGAAAAAATTGTACAAATATTAGATGAAAAGCTTGGCGAGCAATTGGACGCAAATACTTTTGTACAAGAAACTATTGCAGCACCTGTAAAGAAAATTCATTTTAACGAAATTGTAAAAATGAAAATTTTATTGGTAGAGGATGATGTGCTTAATATAAAATTGATAGAACATTTATTTTCGGAATATGGGATGAATGCTGATATAGCACTCAATGGAAAAATAGCCTTAGAACTTTTAGAAGAACAAGAGTATGATTTAATACTAATGGATATAGAAATGCCAGAAATGAATGGGCACGAAACCACCAAATATATTAGAGAAGTGCTTGAAAGCAATGTGCCAATTATTGCGCTTACAGCACACGCTTTGCCAGGCGAAAGAGAAAAGTGTTTGAAAATGGGTATGAATGAATATATTTCTAAACCCATAGATGCTAGTAAATTATTTGAAAGTATTTATGAAACGCTTAGAGCTTCTATTGCTTCTCAAATACAAGAAGTAGAACAAGTAACCAATCTTCAAAATTTAAAAGAAACCATGCAGGGCAAAAAAGCTGCTATAACAGAAATGCTGGGTTATCTGTTACAACAAGTACCTATTTATCTTTCGGAGTTGAATGAAGCAGTAGAAAAAACGGCATATTCAGACATTGCAAAGCTAGCACACAAAATAAAATCGGCCATACTTATTATGGGCGCAAAGCATTTAGAACCATTGTTACAAGATATTGAGCAAAAAGCAAAAAACGGTACAGATATTGAAAATATTATTTTACTAAATAATGAACTCAATAAAAATTGCAAACAAGCCATGAAAGAAGTATTGGCAGAGAAGGCGAAAATAAAATAGTGCCTAAATTTTAACCACCCCCCTACGTTAAAAGAAGAGTATAATGAATGACCAAGAATTAAAAGAAAATCCGCATCAAATAATATTGCTTAGAAATATTATTACCCACGAAGAAGATGACAGGTTAGAAATAAGCTATTCATTAAGCGAAGATATTGCCCAAATGCTTGCGGCAGTACAGCTTCATATAAAAATGGCTAAGAAAAAAATAGCTGAAGATGGACTTGGATTCATTGAAGAAGCAGAAACGATATTAAAAGAAGCCATTTTGGAAGTAAAAACATTGGCATCTAGTATTTCACCGTACATGCTAAAAAATATTGGCTTTATAAATTTATTACACGATTTAGTTTTTCTAATAGAAGATCATCACGAAATAAAATGCAACATAAATTTAGATAAGAATTCGATAAATAAGACTCCTATAAACACTCAAAATATTTTATACCAAATAGCGCAGTTACAAACCATTAATATTTTAAAATGTAAGATTGTTGAAAAAGTTTCTATAAACATTAATGAGAAAGATGGCAAAATTGTAATGCATTTTAAAGACAACGGAGTAAGACCTTCACT
>JAYTGY010000318.1:0-13929 GCA_043733065.1 Ferruginibacter sp. | reverse complement strand
TGATATTTCTTTTATCGGAAATAAATCAAACACATAATCTTGCAAGTTTTCTTTTGCAAATTTTTCTTCAAAATATTTTTTGGAGAAAGAATGACCGAGTGGATAACCGATAAGGCCGAATTGTTTCATAATTTGATAATGCAATAAAGGTAAAACTAATGTTAACCTTTCAAAATTAAGCATTGCAAGAAACCCTTGAGCTAATTGCAAAAAAATGGCAGTAAATTTTTTCAAATTTAACTGCCGTTAATTGTTACCCCCCTAGAGTAAATTTTAAGCTTACTGCTATATTATAATTTTACAACTTTTATCATTTTAACTTCATTACCCAAAGTTACTTTCAATAAATAATCGCCTGTTGGCATGTTACTCATATCAAGTTTATGAAGGTTTAACCCTTTTGTAGCTATCAATGTAGATGTTTGCAATTGCTTGCCATCAGCATTTATCAATGTCAACTTAGCATGAGTAGCTTCTATAGCATCTATTTTTACCGTAGTAAACTCTTGCACTGGGTTAGGGAACAAACTAATTAATGTTCCTTTTTCAGTCAGTCGTACATTCTTAATATCAGAATACACAAACTCGCCATTTACGTCCATTTGCTTTATGCGATAGTAAATAATACCATTATTTTTTATAGCCGATAAATTAGCATCTGTAATATTGTAGATATTACTTGTTCCACCATTTTTTGCAATTGTATTTATTTTATCAAAATTAATGCCATCAATGCTTCTTTCTACTTCGTAATTAATTACTGAAGCTGTTTCATTTTCTACTACCCAAGATAACAAAGCCTCGTTGTCTTTTTTAGTAGCTGAGAAGGAAGTGATTTTAACGGGGAGAACTAAGCCCGAAATTTGAAGGAAAGAATATGAACTACCATCAATACTACCACCATTAACTGCTCCAACCCCGTAAAATGGGTTAGGATAATTTGTATTATCATTACCAGCTATCTCTACATAAAAAGCTTCCTGACTAGTAATACCTCCGCTTGGCAAGTGGGCTAAACGAAGATTTGTTGTACCAGTTCCACCAGCAAATTGAACTTCTAAGGCATTAAATTGTGAACCATTTACAAAGCTATAAATAGGAGAACCTGCAGTATTAACATTGTAAGAATAAGTATGATAGCCAGGTTCCGCTGTTACAACAAATGAACCATTAGGTAAATATGTAGCTAAAGGATTACTTTTAATAGAAATAGTAGGTTGCGGTAATACACTACTTGGAATTTGAAAAGTAACCTGAACATTAGCAAACTTTCCACTAAATGTTTCGTTCGATTTGAAGGCTACCATAACGGAGTTAGGTGAAGTTTGTGTCATAGTTGCTTGAAACAGAGCAGTCCCACTCTGAGCATACAATTGGCTTATATAGCCAGACAACAAAAAAGTTATTATAAATATTTTAAATTTCATGATACTTAATTTAGTTTTTTCAAATTATGGAATTATTGCTTGGCTTTTAGTTGCTGTTTCAACATTAGATAAAACTGTTGATAAAACTACAGCTCTATCATTACTTGCACCACTATATCTTACAATTCTATTTAGGTTCAAATCACTTTTATAATACCCAGTTAAAGTTGCAGTCTCTACATTTATTAAGTCAGTCAATATAACAGCCCTATCATTACTTGCTCCAGAGTATCTAGTTATTTTATTTCCGTTTGCATCACCTGCATAAAGCATATTTATACTGCCGTTGTTAAAATAATTTGTATTAGCCGCACCCAAAAAGTTGGTAGGTGCTGATTGGCTTGAAAAATTTAATTGAGTAGCATTCTTTGCTAGATCTAAACTTTGAGTAAATACAGAAGGATTCGTAATCATAGCAATGTGGTTTCTATGCTTTATTGCTACAGAATAAGTTCCTGCATCTACATTTTTAAAATATACTGGACTTACCCCATCTATATCTACAATATCACCATCTCTTTGCAATAAAGCGGCTCTAGTTTGTAAAACTGCATTTCCTGATGTTGCTGTATTTCTCAATTCCAAAAACACCCAATCAACAATATTATCATTAGCCAATATTTGATCATTAAATGCTGTAGCTGTAACAGTTTCTGTAGGAGTATTAGCAATACGAGCAAAATTTGTATTAGCGCTGTACTGAGCATTGGTACTATATGGGTCGGATGTTGGTAGTAAATTACCTGTAGGAGCATTACCTGCTACATATGCAGCAGTAGTTCTTAATAAATCATTCATAAAACCAGTACCTGCATTATAAGCACCTTGCAAATACACTTTACTATCTAATAAAATAAATTTATTCATCCCATACAACTCACCAGTATTTGAAGCTATTGTAGCTCCAACAGTATTAAGCGTATTGTCTTGAGTACCACCTGCAAGGCTCCAGTTTGTTCCGTTCCAATAAATACCTCTTAAATCAGCTTCTGTTCCAATTACTCTTGTAGGATCTACATAAGTACCAACAGCGTTTGTTGTACCACCTGTTATTCCTGCTTTATCTATAGGCCATTTTGCAAGTAAAAAACTCTCTGTACGTATGTGCTTATTTGTGCTTGATGTTCCTATAGCTTGCACCCCTATACTTGCACTTGCATAAGCACTGCCCGTATTTGTAAGCGCTACCGGCAAGTAATCTGCACCTGCGCCAACTGGCATTACAGAACCGCTAATATCTGCAGCTAGTTCTCTACGTACAAAGCCAGTACCATTTGTTTCAAAAAATTTGCTTGATCCCATACCACTAGCTGTAGCCGCTGATGCAAGTGTAGCCGTATTATTGCCTACCAATATTTTACCATTGGTAAACAACACCGAGTTGGTTATTTTAGTGTTTCCAGTAAGTGTAGCATTGGCAGCGTTATCCATTTCTAAATTTGGTATAACAAAACCATTCATATTTACATTTTGGTTGGCACTACCTTTCAATATCACTTTACCCGCTCCTGTAATATCTGCGCTACTTGTTACATCGCCCTGCACTGTTACGAATGCACCGCTTTGTATATTAAACACTGCACCACTACTAATAGTGAGCTGGGCTTTGGTAGCAGTGCCTAACAAGAGTAAACTTGCGGCGGCTATGGTTTTTATTTGTTTAAACATAATCTGTACTTTAAAAAGTTGTACGTTAATATTGTATAAAATTAATACTATTTATATTAATAACATATTAGAATTTAGTAAACGGCTTGTTGCAATTAGCAAACGGTTTGTTATAGTTTGTGTAACACAATTTACTCATTTTAGTACCAATATGCAAATATCTGCTTTTAAAAATAATTCAAAATACCCTAAACAGGGTATATTTACGACTATAACGGTTAACTGTGTTAAAAATTGCGCTTACAAATACATATTTACTTATCTAATTTGAAAAAACTGAATTTCAAATCAATGAACACTCTACCAACTGTTAAATGCAAACAAGCCAATTAATTTAATCTATAAATTTATATAGTCAATAACAACCAACATTTGCTTTAGCCATTTATAAACCCAATAACCCATTTACATATATATTAAAATTGCCATACAAATGTATAGGATTTTTTTCTATTCCCTATCCCCTAAAAGGGTGATTTTTTTATTTGTACAAATTAAGTTTAGTAATCATAAAATAAATAATAGAAAATTGCTGAACGAAACTTAGTTCCTTAACAAAAACCTCTGGCATTTATAGAATTATACACAACTGATTTTTTTGCCGTTAACCTGCCTGCCAGCAAAAGCAGGGACGGTAAGATGTTTTAGATTTTAATTTTAAAGCTATTTGTTTTTTAAGACCCAATTTGTTTTTGCTTCTCAAAATGACTGAAAATATACAACTCTCTTATAAATAGACACTCGTTATTTTTTTTTGTGCTTCTTTGTTTTTATGGGCAATCCAATTTATTCATATCAAAATAAATAACTTCGTTTTACTAAACAGTTACATAAAATGAAACACATCTTTTCTCTAATATTTATATTTTCCTATACCTTCATTTTTGCACAAACCATTACCCAAAAAATACAAACTGCTTTTACACAATTTGAAAAAGACCCACAACTAACTTATGCTATTAGTTCATTGTATGTGATAGATGCGAAATCTGGTAAAGTAGTTTTTGAAAAAAATGCAAGAGTTGGATTAGCACCAGCATCCACCCAAAAAATAATAACAAGCGTTACGGCTTTTGAACTGCTGAAAAAAAATTTTAGATACAAAACAATTTTGCAAGCGGTAGGAGAAATTATTGATAGCACATTGCAAGGAAACTTAAATGTAGTTGGTGATGGTGATCCTACATTTGGCAGCAATCGATATTACAATACAAAAACAAATTCAATTTTAAATGCTTTTGTAGCAACAATTCAAAAAAAGGGGATAAAACAAATTACACAACCCCTCTCATTTAATTATAGAAAATATCCTTATCAAACAATACCCGATGGATGGATAATGCAGGACATTGGTAATTATTATGGTGCTGCAGCATCAATTTTAAATTGGAAAGAAAATCAATTTGATATTGTATTAAATTCGGTAAATGCTAATGAAGTAAAAATTATTTCGCCAACGAATAAAATTTTTGTAAACGAACTTAGCGCAGGCCCAAAAGGCAGTGGTGATAATGCATACTGCTACTTGCCCATGCAAGGCAATGCTTGGGTACTCACTGGCAGCATACCAAAAGGCGAAGAAAAATTTACCATTTCAGCTGCAGATAATGAGCCTGCAAAAACAATGCTTACCGATTTAACTATTGCACTAAAACAAAAAGATATAAAAACAAATGGTGTAGAAGATTATAAAGCAGTGTTTACAAAACCAAACGTAAATGCAATTGATGGACGACGCTATCAAGATTTATATACATATTATTCCCCCTCACTAGATTCGATTATTTATTGGCTCAACAAAAAAAGTATAAATCTTTATGCTGAAGCATTGTTAAAAACTTTGGGACTAAATGAAAAAGCAAATGCAGATAGTGGCGTTGCAGTTGTAAAATCTTTTTGGTCTGCAAAAAATATAGATAAAAATGAATTGAACATTTTTGATGGCTCGGGTTTATCGCCACAAAACAGAATAACCACACAAGCACAAGTAGAAATTTTAAAATATGCTGCTACAAAAGATTGGTACAAATATTTTTTGCAAGCATTACCAATTTATAACGGAATGACGATGAAAAGCGGCAGCATTACAAACGTAAAAGGTTTTTGCGGTTATCACACTGCTAAAGATGGGAGCAGTTATATATTTTCTTTTTTGGTAAATAATTTTAATGGCAAAGGTGGAGATGTGGCAAATAAAATGTTTAAGGTGTTGGATGTACTAAAATAAATTCGACTACTTTTTTAATACTAATTTATAAACGGAAAATAAAATGGTGGAATTATTAGTTCCACCATTTATTTTTTATAAAATATTTTTTTATTTTTTATCTAAATAAAACTCAAAAGTATCGCCTCTTAAACCAATACGCATTGCTTCCAATGCTATCATTTCAGATGGAGCAATATTACCAAGGTTTACATTACAACCTATCAATTCTAAAAAGTACAATTGTTGTGCTTTTTGTGGCGCTTCCCACAATATTTTTTCTGCAGGTATTTGCGTAAGTATTTCTTGTACCAATCCTTCACGTACTTCGCCACTGCCTCTGTATATACCTACGTTGCCTGCCTCACGAGCCTCTGCTATTACATAACTTGCACCAGCACTAAGCTCTGCACTCATTAGTTCTATCCATTTGTATGGCGGTATAATATGAGCAGCATCTTTGCTTCCTACTTCGCTGTATATTTTAAAACTTTTCGCTAATTTTTCTATGTACCCGCATTTTTCTGTGTGAGGAATGGTAATAGAACCATCACTAACTTCCATTGTTGTTACACCAAATTCTTTACACATGCTTACATAATCATCAATTTGGTTGCGTATCAAAAATGCTTCAAACAAAGTTCCGCCAAAATAAACTGGCATATTATTTTCTGCATACACCGCTAATTTTTCTTTTAAATTTGGCGTTACAAATGCAGTACCAAAACCTAGCTTTACAATATCTACATGTGGTGCAGCTACACTCATAAAGTTTTTGGCTTCTTGTACGCTTAAGCCTTTATCCATTACCATTGTAAGTCCGTTAGAACGGGGCTGTGCCGTACGCTCTGGCATTTGAGAAAGATTAAAATTCATCTACTAATATTTTTACTGATTATTGTTTTGGAGTGCAAATATATCTAAAGAAAAATAAATGGCTTTTTGGAGCATTATTTGCAAGCGAAAACGCTTTTAAAAACTTTATACTTAGAATTTAAAAACGCTACCAAGAATGCACGAATTTTTATTTGATTTCATATGGCATTTTTTTATTTTTAACATTGCAAAGCAATATTTTTAACCTTTTAACATAAATATTCGTGCATTAATGGCAAAAGAAATCTTAAAAGGGTTTTCCCTGATTATTTGCTGCCTTTTTTCTTAAACCTGGCAATAATTTCTACTACTTGCCTATGTTTTAATATTGAGGGATTGAGTTGTATAAATTTTTTGAGCAACTTTGGATTTATGGACATTCCATTTTCTAATTGCAATGCAGCTTCCTTAGATTGCCCATCTGCAAAAAGAAAAATACTTTTATAAAAAAGAAAAATTGGTTTTCGGTCTGTTTGTTCATAAGCAAATTCGGCATATTCAATCCCTTCGGTATAATATTCTGCATGTAATAAACATTTCAATAATTCAGTCCATCCACTAATATTTTTTGGCCTTGTTCGTACAACAAGTCCAAAGCAAGTAAGCGCATCTTCAATATTATTCATTTGCAAAAAACATTGACCAAGTGCAAGATTATAATCTGGCTGTACATGATTTGTACGCAAAGCTGTATGTAAACTTTTAGATGCCGCAGCCCAGGCACCTTCGTTCATGTATGTAGTAGCAATTTTGTAATGCATGCGACAATCTTCAGCATCCATATGGCTTGCTTTTTTGTAGTAAAACCTAGCTTGCGCAAAGTTTTCCATTCTGTCGTAACAATGGCCTATAGCTTCATACACTACAGCTTCGGGCATAGATAGCTCTAATACTTTTTGCAATGATTCTGCAGCATCTTTATAATTGCGAAGTCGTAAAAAGGCATCGCCCATATTACGAAATGCATTTTCAAATTTGTCGTTTATAGCAATCACATAAGCATAAGCATCTATTGCTTTTTCGTGCAATTTTATTCCCTGATATGCAGCACCTAAATTAAACCAAGCAAGCTCATTGTAAGGTTGCTCTTCAATAATCTCTTTATGTATTACAATACTTTCTTCATTTCGCCCGGTAAAATCTGTCCAAAAACACATTTTGTATAATGCCTCTTCATTTGCAGGGTCTATTTTTAAAATGAGTGCTATACAATCAAATACTTTATCGAAATTTTCGTAATCGTCATACACATCCGAAAGCTCAAAAAGTA
This sequence comes from Ferruginibacter sp., assembly GCA_043733065.1. GTDB lineage: Bacteria > Bacteroidota > Bacteroidia > Chitinophagales > Chitinophagaceae > Ferruginibacter. Next base: position 6,482 of record JAYTGY010000318.1, on the reverse strand, counting down.
AATCTAATTTTTCATCTCCTTCAAAAGTTTCTATGGCAGCTTCTAAAACTTCAGCAGCTTTAGCTTGCATATCAAGTGCTAAATATGCATCGGTTTTTAGAATATACAAACTTGTGTCGCTACTGTCCAACTGTTCGGTTTCATCTAATAAATCTAAAGCCTCTTGATATTTTTTGGTTATGATGAGTAGATTTGCTTTTAACAACATCAATTCGGCAGTATTTGGGTATTGGTTTATAGCATATTCGCAAACCGTTAAGGCTTCTTGTAATTTGTCTTTATCATCATAATATTCAATTAGCCGCTCAAAACCTTCTTGTTCGATAAAAGAGTTGGGACGTCCTTCACGCAAATTTTCATAATGAGCCAAAAGCTCTTTTAGCTCTTCTCTATCTTGCCTATATTGGTCGTTTCTCATATTTTGGTCATTATTAGCTGTAATTTAGATCATTTTAGTAACATTTACAAAGTGTTAATAAATAAATTTAACTTTTGGGCAACATTTGGCACAATAATTCGTTTTATATTTATTGAATATTACTAAATTTGTACTCAACAAAATAAAATGAACAAAACCCTTCGCATATTATTACTTACAGCAGTCTTTACAGGACAGTTGTTTTCGTCTTTTGCAGATAGGGGTTTGGGCAAAAAGAAGAATAAAGTTGTTTTAAATATTAAAACGCCTACTTCTTTTGCTTCTTCGTTAAAATTCAATTTGCGTAATGGTATGAAATATACTGGATCTACTTTTTTAAAACCAAGTGTTACCTCTAATACAAATACGTATTCTTTCAATACACTTGTTACTTATCAAAAAGGTAAAAGTGTTTATATTGTGCCAGTTAAACAAAAGGTATTGATAGCCGATGTTCGTCAAGGTTATACCGGTGCGAAGTTGATTATTAGAATGCGTTAATTTGTTATATTTTTATTCTCCTTTTTTCAATTGTTGATTCTCTTCAAAAGTCATTACCCTATATCCCGTTTTAGGTGTTTCAAATTTACTTAATGCTACAGCATCTGAGTTGTTTTTACTTAAAGTATATTTAAAAGTAAGATTACCAGATTGTATTTCGTATTGCACGGGCAAACCTTGCAATTGTGGAAAAGCATTGTTGTATGTTTTATTTACAAGAGTTACACTTGGGTCAAAATAAACTTTATAATTTTTTCCATCGGCAGTTTTAGCTGTCGCTTTTTTACAATTGTAACCTGCTATAGTATTTGTATCATCATCTATTTCAAAAACTAATTTATTGATAACCCTATTTTTTTGTACCCAATTATCTGCATTTACGGTTATCATTAATTTTTGAGCACTATACTCTCTTAATAAATATCCTTTACCATTTTTTGCATCAAAAAAAGTGGCTTCGGTACCAAGTGTATTTACAACTTCAGTTCTACTTTTATCTTTAGAAATGTACAATGTAAGCACAGCACCGTTTAATGCATTAGATACTTTTTTTTCTCCATTGGCACTTTCTATAGAAATATTGTATGTAAGTGTAGCATCAGTTTGTGTTTTTTGTGCAAACGCATTTGCACAAAAAAATAATGCCATAAAAAAACAAGTGCTGTGTAATACAGTTTTCATTTTATAATATTTATACATAAAGATAGTAAATTGTGTGCCTAATATTGATTAGAAAAGTTAATAAAAAAGCTGCACGTATTATTGTGCAGCTTTGTAACAGATTGTTAACTAAAATTTGAAGAAAAACACTCCGTTTATTTCGAAATGACATTTAATTTTTATTCGTTTTATTTTTTAGATCTTGCAACTTTCGTTGGCTCTCTTGCATGGCTTGTACTTTTGCTGCTATGCCGCCTGTCTTTTGTGGCTTCTTTCTATTCTCATTTATTTGTGCCAAAATCTTTTCGTGGTTTATTACATATTTCTGTATAAAAATTTGCAACAATAAAGTTATTGTATTAGAAATAGTATAGTACCAAGTAAGCGCCGCTGGTAAATTATTAAATACGCCCAACAACAATACAGGAAAAATGTATGGCATATATTTCATTACAGGGTTGCTATTGTCTTGCATACTACTCATACTATAAATAGAAATAAGCATGCTTGTAATGGTAGCAGTAAGCGTAAATAAACTTACATGGTCGCCATAAAATGGAATACTAAATGGTAATTTTAAAACAGAATCATAAGCAGCCAAATCATTTGCCCAAAGAAAATTTTTGCCTCTTAAATCAATATTACTTTGAAAGAAATAATACAACGACATAAAGATGGGAATTTGTAAAACCGCTGGCAAACAGCCACCAAGCGGGCTCACACCTGCTGTTTTCCAAAGTTTCATTTGCTCCATACTAAATGCTTGTTGATCCATTGTTCCTGTCTTATCCGTAAACTTTGCTTTCAATGCATCTACTTCTGGTTTTAATACTTTCATTTTTGCGCCACTCAAATAACTTTTGTACAATATTGGTGATGTTATTAAACGTATCAACAATGTTATCAATAAAATTATCATACCCATGCTTGCAACGTGCTTTTGCAAAAAATCAAACACTGGTAATAAAAAATATCGGTTAATATATTTTACGAAAGAAAACATACCAGTACCATAAGGCACCATATTTTCCATTTTATTATCATACTTTTTTAATACATTATAATCGCTTGGCCCATAGTAAAACTGCAAAGCAGTGTTACCATTTGCCGACACTGGCAATTTCATATTTGATGTAGAACGAAAAATAAATGTACCGCTGTCTGTAGGTACTTTCCATTCTACACTTCCACTTTCAAATTTATTTTTTGCAGCTAAAGCCGATATAAAAAATTGTTGTTTTACACCAATCCAATTTACTGTTTTATCAAATGTTTTTGTATCGCTTTTTGCTGCATATTCAAAATCGAAATTGTCATCTTTTACATAGCATAGGTGTGATTGGGTCAATTCATATTTATGGTCTTTTTCTATTTGGGCGGCTTCTGTTTGCCATAAAATGTTCATGCTATTTTGTGTAAACAAATCTGCACCTTTTGTAATGATGTTAAGATCCATCATATAATCGGTAGGTCGCAAAGTATATTGATGTACAATTTCTTTTCCGCCTGTGCTATCGCCAGTTTTAAAAGAAATAGTTTGGCTTTTATCTGCATTAACAATAACTGGTTGTGCAGTAAAATTAATAATATCTGTTTCGGGTGCAGCTCCTTTTCCTGTATTTACTTTGTAAGAAAATTTATTAAAATCTCCGCTTTGCAAAATAACATTTGTACCATCAAATTTTTTGTATTTTTTTAATTCAACAATGGCAGGTTGTGCACCTTTTGTAGTAAAGCTAACTTTCATTACTTCGTTCTCTACCGAAACCATTTGCGGCTTAGCAGTATCTTGCAAAAACCCTTCTGTTTGTTTTGCTACTCTTTGCGAATCTGCTTTTAGTGCATCTATTTTAGCAAGTGTAGTATCCACTTTAGGTTTTAATAAAGCCAATGAATCTGCTATATGCTTTTGTTGCGCATCGTAGTCCGCTTTACCTCTATTATTTATATACAACATTCCAATAAGCAATGCGCCTATAAGTGCAAAACCAATCATCGTATTTTTATCCATTCCCATTTCAGTTAATTTATGTGTTTAAGTTGTACTTTTTTTTATAAATGATGAACAATATCATCAAACAATAGTCCGCAATTTGTATTACGACTTATTGGCATGAAGGCTGCAAATGTACTGAGTTTTATGCTTTTCATTATAAAAAAAATGCCTTCGTTTAAGAAGGCATTTTTAGTAAATAAACTAAACTTATTTTTTTGCAGCAGGTGCAGCAGCAGCAGCAGGAGCTTTACCAGCTGGAGCTTTAGCAGCAGCTGTTTCTTCTTGCTTCAACTGACGTGTCATTGTTACAGATGCAATTGGAATACGTGGAGAGTTCATTATCTCCATATTATCTGCTTTAATATTTTCAATACGAATGTTTTCATTAAGCTCAAGCGCACTAATGTCAACCTCAATATTTTCTTTTAAAAATTTAGGAAGCGTTTTTACTTTTACCGATTTAATTTTAAGTACTAACTTACCACCGGCTTTTACACCTGTAGGTGTTCCTGTGTATTTAAGTGGCAGTGTTGCAATGATTTTTTTGTCATCAACAAGTTCTAAAAAATCTAAATGCATCAATGCATCAGAAACTTTATGAAATTGTAAATCTTTTAAAATACACTTGTACGTTTTACCATCTACTTTAATTTCGGCAAACATAAACTCTGAGGTATAAACGATACCTTTAAAAGCTGATGCAAGTGCTGAAAAATTTACCTCTGTTTTACCACCGTAAATTACAGCAGGCACAAGTTGCTGAGAGCGAAGTTGGCGGGTGGCTTTTTTTCCGCTTTCGGTCCTCAGTTGTCCTTCAATTGTAATTGTTTTCATTATTGTTGTTTTTTTATGAGGTGCAAAAGTAGGGGTTTTTGGGGAGAAAATGCAAAAAAGCCCATCCTATCCTTCCCGAAGGGAAGAGAAACCTAACGGATTAAGTAATTGATAAGTTAATGATAAAATTATTACACATCAATATTTTCTTTCTATTTGATATAATTAATAAGTTTTTAAAAACATAAAATATTAATTTTCAGGTATAGAATATACTCTGTAGTATTGTAAACCAAAAAGTACCCCATCGGGGGATTTAGGGGGCTATCACTTCGTCCCTTTCAACCTACCTCTAATAAACAAACTATTAATACTCTTGTTTTCGTAAGCGTTTCTTAAGGCTACCGCAAACAATTCATCCACAGAAAGTACTTTTATTTTGTCGCAGATATCTTTTACTGGAATTGTATCGCAAACTACCAATTCTTCTAAAACACTATTGGCAATATTTTCATAAGCTTTTCCACTAAGTACTGGGTGTGTACACAATGCACGTACACTTCTTGCACCTTTTTCTTTCATTAGTGCGGCACTTTTGCAAAGTGTACCGCCAGTATCGCAAATATCATCTATCAATACTACATCTCTATCGGCTACATCTCCAATAAGTACCATGCTCGCTATTTCGTTAGCACGCTTACGGTGCTTATCGCAAATAACCATTTCGCATTCAAAAAAAGTAGCTATTTCTCTTATTCTATTTGCGCTACCAACATCTGGTGCTGCAAAAGTTAGATTCTTCAAATTTAAATTTTCTATGTATGGAATAAAAATAGCTGAAGAATCTAAATGATCAACAGGTATATCGAAATACCCTTGAATTTGTGGGGCATGTAAATCCATAGTAACTACTCTATCTGCACCAGCAGCTGTAAGCATATTTGCAACAAGCTTTGAGCCAATAGCCACACGAGGTCTATCTTTCCTGTCTTGCCTTGCATAGCCGTAGTAAGGAATTACTGCAATTACTTTATAGGCAGACGCTCTTTTTGCGGCATCTATCATTAGCAACAACTCCATTAAATTATCGGTAGGGGAATATGTGCTTTGTATCAAAAAAACTGAACGACCACGAATGCTTTCTTGAAACTCCACGCCTATTTCGCCATCGCTAAATCTTTGAATATTTACTTGCCCTAATGGTTCACCAAATTTGGCAGCAATTTTTGTAGCTAAATACTGTGACCCTGTTCCTGAAAAAATTTTTACGTTGGATAACATGAAGTAGTTTGAAAGATGATAAATATTCTGCGAAAATACATTTAGTTTGCATTAATAAATTGTATAATCTTGGAAAATTTAGATAATAACAAAACTTCTATAAAAAATTGGGCAGAAGATGATAGACCCAGAGAGAAAATGGCAAAGCATGGAGCGGAAATTTTGAGTAATGCCGAATTGCTCGGAATTATAATAAACAATGGTAGTAAAGAAAAATCTGCCGTAGAATTAGCAAAAGAAATTCTTAAACTTGGGCAAGATAATTTAGATGAACTCGGAAAATTATCATTAAAAGATTTGCAAAATGTAAAAGGCATTGGTATTGCAAAGGCAATAACCATAGCAGCTGCACTAGAAATTGGGAGAAGGCGCACAGCAGGTGATTTACTACAGCGTACTAAATTATCAACTAGTAAGGAGATTGTAACTTATTTAAGAACGATTTTAAAAGATCATTCAAATGAAGTGTTTGCGGTGTTGTTTTTAAACCAAGCACTAAAGGTTAAGAATTTTAAAATAATGAGTCGTGGTGGCATTACAGGCACTGTGGTTGACCCTAGAATAATTCTTAAACAGGCACTTGATGAGGGCGCTACATCGATTATCTTAAGCCACAACCATCCATCGGGAAACTTACACCCAAGCATGGCAGATAAAGAACTTACGCATAAAATAAAAATAGCTGCTTCGTACTTTGATATAAAAGTAATAGACCACATTATTGTGAGCGATGAAGGGCATTATAGTTTTGCGGATGCGGGGGAATTGTGAGGGGCTATGAAATTTTATAACCCGATATCAAAAATACCATTTGTAATTGATGTTAATTCAGGTCCAACATTATCTTTCTTT
>JAYTGY010000317.1:0-5240 GCA_043733065.1 Ferruginibacter sp. | reverse complement strand
ATTAGGGTCTTTTTTAGAATTTAATTTTTTAGCCAAAGGCGATATTTCACTTAACAAACGTTTAGATAGTAAAGTTGTACCAAAACCAGTTCCAGTATTGCCTTGCCCAGGTGCAGGTATCCATTTACCTTCTAATATTTCATTGCCGCCTTCTGTACGCCAATTTAATTTATGTATTTGAAAACTGTTGGTTATATTATCAGGTACATTGGTTTTTGTACGTGCAGTTTCTCTTACTTCTACATATTTTCTTTTTTTATCTAAAACCCCTACTAATTTACAAATAGTATAATACTTTTTTCCATTATCTGTATAGTAAGTATACGAGTAGCCTGTTATATTCGTGCCATTTACTTCTAGGTCTATCACATAATCACAACGATTGCTACCCCACGATAGAATGGAACTATTGTCAACAAATACACCTTTCCACTGGCCAGTAAAGTTTTGAGAAAAACTAAAGTTTGCATTAAAAATCAGCAAAGCAATTATTAAAAATCTATTCATTTGTAAAGCTTTTTGCAAAATTATATTTTTTTAAATGCAAGTAAGTATTATTTACCCTTTCATAATAGCAAAGACTTCGTTAAATTTGCCGTTCATAAAAGTATAGGAAATAAGTATAATGATAAAGATAACTCTGCCAGATGGTTCCGTAAGAGAATACGAAAAAGGCGCAAGTGCAATGGATGTTGCAAAATCTATTAGCGAAGGCTTAGCACGAAAGGTGCTAGCAGCAAGTATTAACGGCGAAGTGTGGGATGCAACCCGTGCTATAAACGATGATGCTTCTTTAAAATTATTAACTTGGGACGATGCAGAGGCAAAGTCAACTTTCCGCCATTCTACGGCACATTTAATGGCAGAAGCAGTACAATCTTTGTATCCCGAAGTTAAATTTTGGGTTGGACCAGCGGTGGAAGCAGGTTTTTATTACGATATGGATTTGGGAGATAATGTACTTACCGAAGAAGGTTTGATAGCAGTAGAAAAGAAAATGGCAGAATTGGCCAAGAAAAATAGTGCTTTTGAAAGAAAAGAAATAAGCAAGGCAGATGCTATTAATTATTTTACCAAAAAAGGGGATGAATACAAATTAGATTTGTTGAGTAATTTAGAAGATGGAGGTATTACATTATATACACAAGGCGATTTTACAGATTTATGCCGTGGTCCGCATATTCCAAATACAAGTTTTATAAAAGGTATAAAATTGACAAGTGTATCTGGTGCATTTTGGAAGGGCGATGAAAAGAATAAACAACTTACTAGAGTATATGGCATTTCTTTTCCCAACCAAAAAGAATTGGATGAGCATTTATTAATGCTGGAAGAAGCAAAGAAAAGAGACCATCGTAAACTCGGAAAAGAGTTGAGCATTTATACCATGGATGATGATATTGGGCAAGGCTTGGTTTTGTGGATGCCCAATGGTACCATCATTATAGAAGAGCTAGAAAGATTGGCAAAAGAAACCGAAGAAGCAGCGGGTTACAAGCGGGTAGTTACGCCGCATATTGCCAAGGAAAATTTGTATCTCACAAGTGGGCATTTGCCATATTATGCAGATAGTATGTACCCACCAATGGAATTAGATGGTACAAAATATTATTTAAAAGCCATGAACTGCCCTCATCATCACAAAATATATGATGCAGAACCAAAGAGCTACAAAGACCTACCATACAGGCTTGCAGAGTATGGTACTTGTTATCGTTATGAGCAAAGTGGAGAATTATTTGGTTTGATGCGTGTACGTTGTTTGCACATGAACGATGCACATATTTATTGTAGCAAAGAACAATTTGCACAAGAATTTAAAGCGGTAAATGATATGTATCTTAAATATTTTAAAATATTTGGGATAGAAAAATATGTGATGCGTTTGAGTTTGCACGACCCAGCAAAGCTTGGTGAAAAATACGTGAACGAACCAGAACTTTGGTTAGAAACAGAAGAATTGGTAAGAAGTGTTTTGATAGAAAACAATGTTCCTTTTGTAGAAGTAAAAGGCGAAGGAGCTTTTTATGGTCCAAAAATTGATGTACAAATTTGGAGCGTAATTGGTCGTGAATTTACCTTGGCAACCAACCAAGTAGATTTTGCACAAAGCAGAAGTTTCAAACTTTCTTTTACCAATAAAAATAATGAACCAGAAATTCCATTAATCATTCACCGTGCGCCATTGGGAACACATGAGCGGTTTATCGGCTTTTTGTTAGAGCATTATGCAGGAAAATTTCCTACCTGGCTTGCGCCACTACAAGTGAAAATATTGCCTATAAGTGATAAGTTTATGGATTATGGAGAGGCAGTGTTGAAAAAATTAAAAGCAGCAGGAATTCGTGCAGAAATAGACGACAGAAACGAAAAAATAGGTAAGAAGATACGTGATACAGAATTGGCTAAAGTGCCGTATATGCTCGTTTTTGGCGAAAAAGAGATAGAAAATAATGCAGTAGCAGTACGTAAACAAGGTTTAGGTGACCAAGGGGTAATACAATTAGATGAATTTATTAGTAATTTAGCACTAGAAATAAGAAATAGAATATAATAACGTATTTTTGAAAAAGTATGACAGTAACACAATCATTCAAAATTTATGAAGTTTTACACAAGCATTTCAAAAATGATGCTGATGCTAAAACCGTAGTACAAGAAATTGAAGAAATTATTGATAATAAATTTGAGAAAGAAAAAAATACTTTATCTACGAAGGAAGATATACTAAAACTTCAACTTGAAATTGAGAAGCGTTTGAATTCTAATATGATATGGTTAATGGCAACAATAATATCAGTTGGGGGATTAATAGTTGCTTTTATAAAAATTTTAAAATAAATCAATCACCAAAATAAATAAATGGCATTTCCACCACGGCCGCCCAGAGGAGCGTTTAATCCTCGCTTTAAAAAAGAGCAGCAACAAGAGCATCGTACCAACCACATGATAAAAGCCACAGAAGTGCGCTTGGTTGGTGAGAACATTGAACCCGGAATTTATTCACTTTTCGAAGCCAATGGTTTTGCAAAAGAGCAGGGTTTAGATTTAGTAGAAATTTCTCCAGGAGCTACGCCGCCAGTTTGTAGAATTATAGACTACAACAAATTTCTCTACGAAGAAAAGAAGAAGAAAAAAGAAATGAAGGCAAAGGCTAAAACGAGTGAAGTAAAAGAAATTCGTTTTACGCCAAATACAGATGATCATGATTTTGATTTTAAAGTAAAACATGCCGAGAAGTTTTTAGAAGATGGTAATAAAGTAAAAGCACATGTACAGTTTAAAGGGCGTGCAATTATGTTTAAAGAAAGAGGCGAGTTGTTATTATTAAAATTTGCAGATGCTTTAAAAGATGTGAGTGCGCTAGAAGGCTTACCAAAGCTTGAAGGAAAGAGAATGCAGGTAATGCTTGCACCTCGCATCATAAAGAAAAAATCTGGAAATGATTTGGGTAAGTTACATAAAGATAAACCTGCAGAAGAAGTAGCAGCCGAACCAGTAGCTGAAGAAACACCAGCAGCAGAATAAAAATTTATAAAAAATGGTTGCCAAAATTTGACAACCATTTTTTTATGAAAGTATAAAATTATTATTTCGCCACATGCATTTTCTTATATGCATTTATTAAGCCATTAGTACTGCTATCATGGCTTGTTATTTCATCTTCATTTATCAATTCTGTTTGAATATTTACTGCAAGTTTTTTACCCAATTCTACACCCCATTGGTCAAAACTATAAATGTTCCAAATAACGCCTTGTACAAATATTTTGTGCTCGTAAAAAGCTATTAATTCCCCTAAAGAATAAGGTGTAATTTTATTTATCAAAAAAGAATTGCTTGGCCTATTGCCTTCAAAAACACGATATGGGTTATCATTTGAAGAACCATTCATTAATGCTTCTGATTGTGCAAAATAATTACTCATCAATTTCATTTGATGATCACCGATTGGGTTATGGCTATTAGCAGCAGCAATAAAATCAACAGGAATTATTTCTGTGCCTTGGTGTATGAGTTGGTAAAATGCATGTTGGCCATTGGTACCTGGCTCTCCCCAAATTACGGGGCCAGTTTGGTAAGTTACTTTGTTTCCATTTCTATCCACATATTTTCCATTGCTCTCCATATTGCCTTGTTGAAAATACGCTGCAAATCTATGCAGGTATTGATCGTACGGCAAAATAGCTTCTGATGAAGTGCCATAAAAGTTTCTATACCAAATGCCAATTAGCGCCATCAAAACAGGAATATTTTTTTCAAAACTTGTATCTGCAAAATGTACATCTGTAGCATGCGCACCTTTTAACAATTCTTCAAAATTATCGTAGCCAATGGTAAGTGCAATACTCAATCCAATAGCGCTCCATAAACTATACCTACCACCAACCCAATCCCAAAACACAAACATATTTTGTGGGTCTATTCCAAATTTTTCTACATCGGCTTTATTGGTACTAAGCGCTACAAAATGCTTTGCAATATCTTCTACTTTTCCTCCATTTGCAATAAACCATTCTCGAGCAGAGTGTGCATTGGTCATGGTTTCTTGTGTGGTAAATGTTTTGCTGGCTATTAAAAAAAGTGTTTCATCTGCTTTTATTTTTATAAACGTTTCAGCAATATGTGTACCATCCACATTACTTACAAAAAATGTTTCTATCCCATTAACCCAATATGGTTTTAAAGCTTCCGTTACCATTACTGGCCCAAGATCACTTCCACCAATGCCAATATTTACAATGTATTTTATTTTTTTACCTGTGTATCCCTTCCAAGTTCCATTATGCAAATTGGTACAAAAATTTTTCATTTGAAGTAATACTGCTTGTATATCTGGCATTACATCTATACCATCGAGCATTACTGGCTTTCCAGTAAAATTCCGAAGTGCAGTATGCAACACAGCTCTAACTTCTGTTTTATTAATTTTTTCAGCAGCAAACATGGCGTTTATTCCATCTTTTAAGCCGCATTCATTTGCCAAGTCAATTAATAAACCAAGCGTTTCTTCATCAATATTATTTTTAGAAAAATCGAATAATATATCTTCGGTTTGCAGGGAGTATTTACTAAAACGATTTGCATCATTTGCAAAAAGGGTTTTTATAGAATTACCTTTCTTCTTTTCAAAATTCTCTTCTAATTTTTTCCAAGCATTTGTTTCTATCACATTTATTGAAGGGAACATCTTTTTCTTTTTTAATTTTTATTAATAAACTGCTTCAAAGATAAATAAT
>JAYTGY010000316.1:0-4548 GCA_043733065.1 Ferruginibacter sp. | reverse complement strand
TTTATTTCAAAAGTGGCTTTTTCGCTCTCTAATTCGGCTATTACTTCATCTCTTTGGGCGTATTGACCATCTTTTTTTAGCCATTTTACAAGGGTAACTTCGCTTATACTTTCGCCTACTGTAGGTACTTTTATTTCTAGTGCCATTAAAACATAATTTTTAAGTGCTGCGAATTTCGGATAAAATTTCCAATCCATTCACATTCAATTTACGTAAAGTTTTTCCAAGTTATTTTGTTGCTTAATTGGTAAAAAAACAAATGATTATGAAAATAAATGAACAAAAAAACTTTTACATTCTTTTTTTATCTATAATTGCACTATAAGAAAGTAGTTAATCCAAAATATAATGAGTAAAAAAGTTTTATATACACTAGAATATCCTGTTCGCAGCTCGCCAGTAATACTGTATGAGTTTTTGAGCGGCGCATCGGCATTACAAGAATGGTTTGCAGATAAAGTAGATGATAGAGATGGTCATTACACTTTTGGTTGGAATGGTACAGAAGAAAAAGCGGAGGTTTTAGAAAAAGTGGAAAATAGTCATATTCGGTTTCGGTGGATTGCAGGACCAAAAGATGAATACTTTGAATTTAGAATTGTAAAATCTGAGGTGACGAACCAAACGGTTTTAATTATTTCTGATTTTGCAGATAAGAAAGATATTAAGGACCAAACCCAATTGTGGGAATACCAGGTGAAAGATTTGTTTCATCGTATTGGAAGCTAAGCCAACAATAATTCATTTATTTTTTTATACCCTTCGGGCAAAATTGACTGCATCATATTCCAATGATGCAGTTTGTATTTTAAGGCAATCTTTATAAAATTATTTTCTTCAATTGTTTTTAAATCGCCATCATTTATTGCTGATACCTTTTTATAATTATCTTCTTCAAAATGATGCTGCCACTCGTTTTCAGAAATTGCAATAAAAAAATCGTTTTCTTTATTTAAGGTTTTTAAAATATTTTTTTCGAATTGTTTTTTATATTCTCCCGAAAGATGCAGTGTAATGCTAATAAAATTTCCCCACCAAAACATGGTGCGAATAGCAAAAATATTTTCTTTTTCAAACACAGTTGGATAATCTAAAATAACATAAGGAAAACCGTTGTAGTTTTCACCTTTTGTTATTTTAGGAATAGAGGATGAAAGTTTTTCGATATTTGAAATTGTATGGCAAAAACTTTCATTTATGAAAGGAATTAAACTATTGAATAATGCTGACGCTGTTTCAATAACTGCACGTTTCGTTAAAATAATATTCTTATCAGCAGCCATGGTAAGTTCGCCATCAGAAAGTGTTACTTTTGTATTGTTGCTCATGGTGAAAAGGTAAACATAAAAATTAAAGCAAAAGCATATTTGCAATGATAAAAAAACTTGACAAACTAATTCTTAAATCATTCTTTGGCCCGTTTGTGGTAACTTTTTTTATTGCCCTTTTTGTATTAATCATGCAAACGCTTTGGAAATATATTGATGACCTTGTGGGCAAAGGGTTAGATTTTTTAACGATTCTACAATTTGTATGGTATGCAAGCGCTACATTGCTTACATTGGCAATGCCTATCGCCATTTTAATTTCTACCATTATGACGTTTGGCAATCTTGGCGAAAGCTTTGAGCTCGTGGCCATAAAATCTTCTGGTATTTCTTTATTAAGGTTTATGCGCCCGCTTATGTGGTTTACTGTATTGTTGTGCATAATTACTTTTTGGTTTGCTAATTATGTTATTCCTTATTCACAATTAAAATTTGTAACGCTGTATAAAGATATTTTGGTAAAAAAACCTTCGCTAGATTTAAAGCAGGGGCAATTTTATACAGGTATAGAAAAATATGCCATAAGAGTAGGCAAAAAAGATGTGGATGGGAAACAGATTGAAAAAGTGCTTATTTATGATCAAACAAATACGTTGCAAGAAAACACCATCATATCACAATCTGGCAAAATGGATGTGACGGCAGATAATAATTACCTAGCATTCGATTTGCAAAATGGAACCCGCTATCAAGAAAGGACAAGTAATACTGACACTGCTTCAGAATATATACGATTAGAGTTTAAAACATTTAGAAAATTATTTGATCTTAGTGCATTTCAACAAAAAAAAGGCGACGAAGATATTTTTAAAAATAGTCCAAAAATGCTCACCGCAAGGCAGATAACTAAAAGCTTAGATTCACTCACAAAAACTGATGATAGCTTAAATTTAATAGTAGCGAGAAACTTACATATTTCTCTACCTTATTTAAACGATACATTTTCGCAATGGAAAAATATTGCCACTATAAAATACAATAAAAAAGATAGTATTTACTCAGATAGTGTTGCAGCTATTTTATATGATAGAGCAATTTCAAAAGCTAATGAACTTAAAAATACATTATCTTTTAACAGCAACGATGCTACTAATCGTAGAGAAAATATTATCACCCATAAATTAGAATGGCAACGAAAATTTTCTTTCTCACTTGCTTGTATGGTGCTTTTTTTTATTGGTGCTCCGCTTGGTTCTATTATTCGCAAAGGCGGTATGGGAATGCCATTGGTTGTAGCCATTTGTTTCTTTCTTATTTTTCATTTGCTAAATATGTTTGGCGAAAAATTTGTAAAAACAGAAGCGCTTTCTCCGTTTATGGGCATGTGGCTTGCAGTAATTTGCCTTACACCAGTTGGTATATTTTTTACCTACAAAGCCATGCACGATTCTCAATTGTTTAATAAAGAATTTTACTATCGTGTGGGTAGAAAAATTAAAACATGGTTACCCACAAAACAATTAATTAAAAACAACATTTAATTTTTTATCATGGAAAATAATAACAACAATAGCAGAAGGAATTTTATAAAAAATACTGCTAAAGGTGCTGCGTTGACAGTAGTTGGCGGTTCTTTTGCAACTAGTATTTTGGAATCTTGCGCTGCACCAAAAGCGGCAATTGGCAATGCAAAATTTAGAACCAGTTTTGAGCAACAACCATTGCCTTATGCCTACAATGCATTAGAAAATATTATTGATGCAAAAACAATGGAAATACATTATAGCAAGCACGCAGCTGGCTATAGTAAAAATGTAAAAGAAGCCGCCGCTGCAGAAGCTGTAGATATGACCAAGCCTTTGGAAGAGGTATTATCAAACATATCTAAATATTCTACCAAAATGCGAAACAATGCAGGTGGGCATTACAATCACGAAATGTTTTGGAAATGCATGCAACCAATGCAATTGGACAATACAGCAGTTGGCAGTTTGCAGGTTGCCATTGAAAAAGCATTTGGTTCTTTCGCTAATTTTAAAACAAAATTTGCCGATGCTGGTAAAACAAGATTTGGAAGTGGATGGGCTTGGTTGTATGTTGACTCAAATAAAAAATTACAAATTGGCAGTACGCCAAACCAAGATAATCCATTAATGAATATTAGCGAAATCAAAGGATTTCCATTGCTTGCACTAGATGTATGGGAACATGCATATTATTTAAAATACCAAAACAAGCGTGCAGATTATATTGAAAATTGGTGGAATGTAGTAAACTGGAATTATGTACAAAGTAGATTTGAAACAATTTAATCATTTCTATAATTGTCTCAGCCTTTGCAAAACAACTTTCCTCAACAATATGGAAAGACGCTAAACAAAGGCTGATGGATTAAATGCTAATCGTAGAGCAAATATAGGAGTGTAATAATTTTTACAACTAAAATGATTCCTTAAATATTTCTTAAAATTTTGTAGAAAAACTTCTACGCCTATTTATTTAAAAAAATATACTTTCGTATTCTATTAATCATAACTAAAAATATACACATGAATGCATGGGCAGCTTATCAAGAAGAACATAAAGAACGTTTTTTAGAAGAACTATTAGATTTATTGCGCATACCTAGTGTGAGTGCAAAAAGCGAGCACAAACCAGATATGCTTAAATGTGCCGATGCTGTAAAAGCAAGATTGCTAGAAGCTGGTGCTGATACGGTTACTATTTACGAAACAGAAGGTCATCCGATTGTGTATGGCGAAAAAATTATTGATGCAAGTAAACCTACAGTGTTAGTTTATGGGCACTATGATGTACAACCTGCTGAACCTTTAGAACTATGGAACAGCCCTGCGTTTGAACCAACTATTATTGATGGAAAAATATTTGCACGAGGCAGTTGTGATGATAAAGGCCAATTTTACATGCACATAAAAGCATTGGAAACATTGGTAAAAACAAATACGCTCGAAAATAATATTAAATTTTGTATAGAAGGTGAAGAAGAAATTGGCTCCCCAAACCTTGGCAAATTTGTTGCCGCCAACAAAGAACTATTAAAAGCAGATTGTGTATTGATAAGCGATACAGCTATGTTAAGTTTAGATACACCAAGTATGGATGTGGGTGTACGTGGTTTGAGTTATATTGAGGTAGAAGTAACGGGGCCAAACAGAGATTTGCATAGTGGAGTGTATGGTGGTGCAGTTGCAAATCCAATTACCATTTTGGCAAAAATGATTGCTTCTTTACATGATGAAAATAATCATATAACCATACC
>JAYTGY010000315.1:0-7627 GCA_043733065.1 Ferruginibacter sp. | reverse complement strand
TGTTCCAACACTAATTAAAGGTTTGTTTAATGCATAACACAATCCCTTTGCTGCCGAAAGCCCCACCCGTAAGCCTGTGTATGAGCCAGGGCCAAGCGTTACGCCTATTGCATCCAATTGGGCAGGTTTCAAATTTTCTTTTGCCAGTAATTCAGCTATGGCCACATGTAAAAATGTAGCATGATCTTTTTGTATTGCATTTGTTTGAAAACTTAAAATGTTTCCTTCTTTTGCAATGCTAACCGATGCTGTTTCTAAAGATGTATCTATATTTAAAATAAAACTCATGCTAGTTTTTTTATTTCATTTTCCATTTCTGATGCTGGTAAATATCGTTCGTCTGTTTCAGTTAATTTTTTTAATAACTGATAAATATTTTTTAATCCAATAATGTTGCTCCACTCAAATGGCCCATAAGGATAATTTGTTCCCAACTTCATAGCTATATCAATTTCTGTTTCGGTACTTACATTTTCGCCTTTGGCAAAATAGGCTTCGTTTATAATCATGGCTATTATTCTTGCGCTTACAAAACCAGGCTCATCATCTACGGTAATATATTTTTTGTTTACAGTTTTTAGGATAGTAGCTACTTCTGTAGAAATCAATCCTGCTATTTCCCAAATTTCTTTTTCGAGAAAACCTGGCCATGCATTTATTCGAATAATATTTGCTTTTGCATTTATGAATGAAAGTGTTTTAGTAACACTATTTATAAAAACTGGAGCAGTCAAATTAATATAATCAACACCTGCACTATCCTCTTGTAAATTAAAATATGCAGTAGCATTTTTTTCTGCTAAAAAATCAGATAAATCATTCATCCTTTTCCATTCTATGGTTGAATTTGTATTTTTCAAAATCTCCCATTGTGCATCATTAGCAAGTACAACAAATGTCATTATATAATTTTCTGCAAAAATACGTGCTATAAAGAGGATATATTTGCGTTATAAAAAATAAATAACCATGAGCAAAATAATAATAAAATCAGATAAGGCCGCACCACCAATTGGGCCATACAGCCAAGCCGTAAGAGCAGGAAACATGTTATTCTTATCTGGTCAAGTTGCTTTAGATGCTGCTGGAAATTTGCAGGTAGGTAGCATAAAAGAAGAAACAACACAAGTAATGAAAAACATAGAAGCCTTGCTAAAAGAAGCTGGTGCAGGCTTTGAGCATATTGCAAAAACAACTATTTTTTTAAGCGATATGTCGTTGTTTAATGAAGTAAACGAAGTGTATGGCAGCTATTTTTCTGCTGATTTTCCTGCTAGAGAAACAATAGCTGTAAAAGGATTGCCCAAAAATGTAAATGTAGAAATAAGCGTAACCGCTGTTTTGTAAGATGATATTAATTACCGCCAAAGTACATCCTTATCTCATTGAAACTTTTGAAAAAAAGGGTCATGCGGTTTTGTATTTGCCAGAAATAAAATATGATGAACTTGCTGAAAAAATTAAAGTAGTAACAGGGTTAGTTGTAACCACCAGATTAAAAATAGATAAGGCCATTATTGATGCTGCACCAATGTTGAAATGGATTGGTAGAATTGGTAGTGGTATGGAATTGATAGATACTGAATATGCAGCATCAAAAAACATTGCGTGCATTAGTAGCCCCGAAGGAAATAGAAATGCAGTAGCAGAGCATGCTTTGGGTATGTTGCTTACCATGATGAACAATATTATAAAAAGTGCGGCAGAAGTAAAAGAAGGGAAATGGATAAGAGATGAAAACCGTGCTACAGAAATAAGTGGTAAAACAATTGGTATAATTGGTTATGGAAATACTGGAGAGGCTTTTGCAAAATTGTTGTCGGCATTTGATGTAACTATGCTTGCATACGATAAATATAAAACCGATTTTGGCGGAAAATTTATTAGAGAAGCAGAAATGGAACAAATATGTAGGTATGCAGATGTAATAAGTTTTCATGTGCCTTTAAGCAATGAAACAAAATATATGGCAGACGACCTTTTTTTTGATAGCCTACAAAACAAGCCATTTATCATAAACACATCTAGAGGAAATGTGATAGATACAACGGCATTGATAAATGCATTAGAGGAAAATAAAATAAGTGGCGTGGCATTAGATGTGCTCGAAAACGAAAAGCTAGAAACATTGACACTACTACAAAAAACACAACTAGATTTTTTACTTGCCCACCCAAAAGTGCTCATTACACCACATATTGCCGGCTATAGCCACGAAGCTTTTTATAAAATGAGCCAAGTGCTTGTAACTAAGTTAGAGGCATTAAAATTGTTGTAAGAGGTGTCAACTTTATTTTAGACTTTCTAGTATAAAGGCAGTATTAAAAAAGCTGTCACCTCTATTATAAACTGTGCGACAATTTTAAATACAGCCTCTGCATAGATTAGCATTTTTTAGAAAAACTTTCCTTATATTTGTATTATCTACAACGCTTCCAAAAACGGAGCGTTGTATTTTTTTTTGTAAAATGCTAAAATGTTTTTTATGTCGGATACTAATTATGTAACACAAGAAAATTTTGACAAGCTGCAAATAGACCTGCATCGTTTAAAATCGGTAGATAGGCCTGCGGCTAGTGCGGCTATTGCCGAAGCTAGAGAAAAAGGAGATTTGAAAGAAAATGCGGAATATGATGCCGCCAAAGAAGCACAAGGTTTGCTAGAGGCAAGGATAAATTATTTAGAAGGCGTAGTTTCTACCGCAAGAATATTGGATGAAAGTACCATAGATACTAGCCGTGTAAGTATTCTTACAAAAGTAACTTTGCTAAACCTTGGTACTAAAAAAACGGTAACCTATCAAATTGTTTCTGAAAATGAAGCCGATTTAAAAGCCGGCAAAATATCTGTAACATCGCCAATAGGCAAAGGTTTGTTGGGTAAGGTAAAAGGAGAAGTGGCAGAAGTAATTGTACCAGCTGGTGTATTAAAATTTGAAGTAAAGGATATTTCTATTTAAATAATTTTACAGAACTTACAGCCCGTTCGCTTATTTAGTGAACGGGTTTTTTATTCATCTAAATGAATGCGGCGAATTAACATTCAACTTTTAACATTCAACTTTTTTATGACAATATTTTCAAAAATTATAAAAGGCGAAATACCTTGTTACAAAATAAAAGAAAACGAAAACTTTTTAGCATTTTTAGATGTGTTTCCTTTGGTGAAAGGGCATGTGTTGGTGGTGCCAAAAATAGAAGTAGATAAAATGTTTGACTTGCCCGAAAATTATTTGCAAGAAATATTTTTGTTTGCAAAACCCATTGCAGCTGCCATAGAAAAATCTTTTGATTGCAGGCGCTGTGGTATTAGTGTAATTGGGCTAGAAGTGCCACATGCACACATGCATCTTGTACCTATGAACAGTGCCGACGATTTAAATTTTACAAGAGAAAAATTAAAAGTAGCTGAAGAAGAAATGAAGGAGATACAGGGAAAAATTTTGGAGAATTTGGAATAAAAAGCCCCACCTATCCTACCCGAAGGGCTATCGTGTGTACACATCTTTGATATAAAAAAAGGAACACGGATGACACGTATTGAACGGATTTTTATGGATAAGAAAATATGGATTTGTTTTTTTTGCTTTACAAAAAAACTTTTAAATCCATCAAAGTCGTCTCGTCTGAGTTAAAAAAAAATGCGAAGCAAAAAAATCCTTTTTAAATCCATTCAATCCGTGTCATCCGTGTCCCAATTGTATTTGTGTCCATACAATAGCGCTGAAAGGGAGAGAAACGCACGAGATTGTGCATGAGATTAGGTTGTATAAAAAATAAAATCTTTACCAATATTTATTGCATAATCTACTACTTATTCTAATGCATAATAAAAGATGAATAAAGGTATGCCGATGAAGTGTGTGACACAACGATGTTCAATATAGCTGCTTCTTTGTATGGACAAAAATAAAAAAACGAATCTAAAAACTAGAGAGAAAACTACAAGTTGAAATTAATCTTCAATCAAAAATCTTCAATCTTACATTCTACTTGTATTTCTTCACAATAACACTTGCATTGTGTCCACCAAAACCAAATGTATTGCTCAGTGCAGCATTTACGGTTCTGTGTTGTGCTTTGTTGAAAGTAAAATTGAGTTTATTGTCTAACTCAGGGTCATCAGTAAAATGATTGATGGTAGGGGGAATAATATCTCTAGTTACAGCCATTATACAAGCCAATGCTTCTAATGCACCAGCAGCACCAAGGCAATGACCAGTCATGCTTTTGGTAGCACTAATATTGAGGTTGTAAGCATGTTCGCCAAACACACTTAGTATGGCTTTAGTTTCAGCAATATCGCCAAGCGGGGTAGATGTGCCGTGTACATTTATATAATCTATTTCCGAAGCTTGCATACCAGCATCTGCAAGAGCCACGTTCATTACATTTTTAGCACCCAATCCTTCGGGGTGTGGGGCAGTAATATGATGTGCATCGGCAGTAGCGCCACCGCCAGCTATTTCGCAATAAATTTTTGCACCACGAGCAAGTGCATGCTCTAAATTTTCTAAAATAAGTACACCGGCACCTTCTCCCATTACAAAACCATCACGGTCTTTATCAAACGGACGACTAGCGGTTTTAGGGTCGTCGTTTCTTTCGCTCATGGCTTTCATGGCATTAAAACCACCACAACCAGCAGCGCTTATTACGGCTTCGCTTCCACCTGTAACAATAATATCTGCCTTGCCCAATCTAATGTTATCAAATGCATCTATAATAGCATTGGTGCTGCTTGCGCAGGCACTCACTACAGCGTAGTTTGGTCCACGAAAACCATGCTTCATAGATATTTGCCCTGCGGCAATATCCAATATCATTTTTGGTATAAAAAAGGGATTAAAACGAGGAGTACCATCGCCACTTGCAAAGTTCATTATCTCTTCTTGAAAAGTAATGAGTCCGCCAATGCCGCTGGCAAAAATTACACCCACTCTATCGGGTTTAGCATTTTCGGGGGTAATGTTGGCATCTTTTACCGCTTCATCAGCCGCTATCATTGCAAACTGTGTAAAACGATCCATCTTTCTTGCTTCCTTGCGGTCAAGGTAAACGGTAGGGTCAAAATCTTTTACTTCACAAGCAAAACGAGTTTTAAATTTTGCGGCATCAAATTGCTGAATCATATCGCAACCACTAACACCATCGGTGAGTCCCTGCCAATATTCTTCAACAGTTTTTCCTAGTGCAGTTAAAGCACCAAGGCCAGTAACCACTACTCTTTTTAAAGTCATAAAAAATTGCCTGTGAAAGTTAAAAATATCCCTACAGCCATGCCTGTAGGGATTAGAAATTACTTAGCGTTTTCTTCCAAATAAGTTACTGCCTGACCAACAGTAGTAATGGTTTCAGCCTGTTCATCAGGAATAGAAATATTAAATTCTTTTTCAAATTCCATGATAAGTTCTACGGTATCTAAGCTATCTGCGCCTAGGTCGTTGGTAAAAGAAGCTTCGGTAGTTACTTCTGCTTCATCTACACCTAATTTATCAACGATAATTTTTTTTACTCTTGTAGCAATGTCTGACATGTTTGTAATATTTAGTTAATACGCTGCAAAAATATACTTTTTGGCAAAAAAACAATCAATTAATAAAATTTGTTTTGATATGTTTTTCATCAATTTACATTATCCAAAATAATTGATTCTTTCATTTTTATTATTTTGGAGCATGAGCAGCGGCTAAAAATGAACATTTGTTACTCGCTTTTCGTTACTACTCCTCTCCGCCTTTGGCGGATGCGGGGTAGTAACTCCAATCGAGGCTATGCTCGGCAGAATATCTTTGTTGAACTTTTATTATGCAATAGATAGAAGCGGATGAACAATTATATTTTTTTATTAACTTATAAATCATGGCAGTACAATAAATCCTTTTTAGTATAAAAAATTTTCGTAAATTGTATTTCTCCTTTTTCTTTACCATTAAAAACATCACCATGGCACTAAAGCAAATAGACCACGGCACAAATGAATACTTGCAAATGGTAAGTCTTAGAGATAATGTGCTGCGCAAACCACTTGGGCTAACTTTTACTCCCGATGAATTACAAGCCGAAAAAGATGAAATTTTAATTGCTTGTATGGACGATGGCGAAATGCTGGGTTGTTGTATGCTTGTAAAAATGGATAATGAAACGGTTCGTTTAAGACAAATGGCTGTAGCGCCAAATCTTCATGGAAAAGGCATTGGCGCATCTATAATGAACTTTGCCGAAAATTTGGCTAGAGATAAAGGCTTTAAAAAAATGACCATGCACGCAAGAGATACAGCAATTGGTTTTTATGGAAAATTTGGGTATGCAATAAAAGGCCATCAGTTTATGGAAGTAAACGTGCCACATCATTTAATGGAAAAAGAGCTAAAATAGATGTTAGTTTTGAGATATAAGATTTAAGATTTAAGATTGGTTTTAACGCAGACGTTATTCTTTTCATTTAGTCATCTCATAAAATAAAGGATTAAAAATTGAGCATAAGATTTGGGTCGGGGCAATTTTTTAAATATTTTTCTGAATCTTTTATACTGCATACGCCAGGGTAATCGCCTTCTTTTATTCCCATATCTTCTATAATTTGAAAATGCAAATGTGGTGGCCAATCGCCGTTTTCTTTTGGTGTTCCAAAATGCCCAATAATTTCGCCACGGGTTATAAATTTTCCCCTACGCATTGTTTCTAAATCGGCTAAAGATAAATGACCATACAAAGTAAAAAATGCAGTGGTTTCTAAATTGTGTTGTAGAATAACTGTAGCACCATAATCGCCAAAATTATCGTTATAAGCAAAACTGTGTACCATGCCGCCCAAGGGCGCAAACAAAGGCGTACCTGCTTCTCCCCATATATCTACACCCAAGTGTAATGTACGTGCTTGCTCGCCTGCAAAGAGTTTGCTACGGGTGTAAAAGGTACGATTTTCGTTATAACCACCCATGCCAAATGTTGCATTGGCTTGTTGGAGTTTATTGTTTATATATGCAGAAAATTTTGTGGTATATGCAATTAAATCTGTGGTAATTTCTTTATTGGCTTCGGTAAAATCGAATGGGATGATGCTGTCTTTTTCCTTATCTAATTTTATGATAGAGTGAAAAGTGGGTTTGTGTTTTTTAAGAATGCTGGTGAGGTTGTGGTTCATACATGTAAGGTAAGATATTTTTTTGCGAAGAAGATTTTTTTGCCGGAAAGTCGGAAAGGCGTTTTATATTTTAGCGTCTTACCGATTTTCCGGCTGTATAATAAATAAAGGCGGTAAGGTTTATTTTGCTTCGCAAAATTAGTTAGCCACGAATTACACGAATTTTCACGAATAGGTTTTCTTGATTCGTGTTTCTTTGTGTAATTCGTGGCAAAATTTATACGACCACATTTATCATTCTCCCCTTTACAAAAATAAATTTCTTCACCTCAGCACCATCCATCCATTTTAAAATAACCTCGTTGCTTAGTACCGCAGCTTTGGCTTCTGCTTCGGTAGCTTCTGTAGGTAAATTAATTGAGCTACGTGTTTTACCATTTATAGAAACAGGATATTCTTTGGTAGCTTCTACTAAATATGATTCATTAAGCGTTGGATATTTTGCATCTAAAATAGAACCCTCGCAACCCAATGCCGCCCA
>JAYTGY010000314.1:0-6803 GCA_043733065.1 Ferruginibacter sp. | reverse complement strand
CAATCTCAACAAGCGTGGTTGCCTATTTTAGAAGAACCTAAAAAGTATATAGAGTATATAAAATCTGTACAAAGCAGCAATAAATTTATAGCTCATTGCGAAGAAAATAAAAAAACTTCCTTAAAAGAAATAACAATTAAACAATCTAGCAATGCAACAATTTTAATTGGGCCAGAAGGAGATTTTACTCCACAAGAAATTGCATTGGCTTTAGAAAATAATTTTACTCCTGTAGCACTAGGCGATACACGCTTACGTACTGAAACCGCCGCTTTAGTAGCTGCTACATTACTTTGTGTGCAATAAAAATTAATGCGCACTATCAGAATCTTCCTCTTCTTTTTCAGGATTTAGCATTGGCTCGTTTAATTGTACAATTCTTCGTTTCTTAGCTTTTCGTATAAGAATAATATTTAGAATTTCTACCACAAAAGAAAATGCCATACCAAAGTACACGTAGTTTTTCAAATGTAAGTCGTGCGCTTTTTCGCTATCCCAACCTTCTATTACCAATGTAAGCCCAATCATAACTAAGAAAGATAAAGCCAACATTTTTAAAGAGGGATGTTTGTGTATGTATGCAGAAATTTTAGGGCTAAATAAAAACATTATAAACATGGCAATAACAACAGCAGCTATCATAATTTCTACATGATCTGCTGTGCCGCCTGCTGTAATAATACTATCAAAAGAAAATACAGTATCTATAAGCATAATTTGCATTATAGCTTTTCCAAAACTTAATTTTGGTTTGTTTGCACCACCCAAAGTTTCATCTTCGCCTTCTAGCTTGTGGTGTATTTCTCTAACCGTCTTGTAAATTAAAAATATACCTCCAGCAAGCATTACCAAGCTTGCTATATCAAAATGTTTATCAAAAATATTTAAAACCGATTTCCCTTTTTGTTTTAGCAACCAACCTAATCCCATTAATAAAATACTACGAATAATAATGCCAGTTATCATCCACACTCGTCTCGCCGATTTTTCTTTTGCATGAGGCAACCTATCAATAATAATACTAACAAAAATTACATTGTCTATTCCTAAAACAATTTCTAATAATACCAGTACAAAAAAACTAATAATACTTGCCGATGAAAATAATTCGTTCATAAAGAAGCCCCCTGTCCCCCAAAGGGGGAACTAAATTTTAAAGTGAATAATAAATTTTGAAAAATTGTTATTATCAAAAGTCTAAAATATATTTTATTGCTTGTGTCTAAAATCTAATATCTATTGTCTAACTCCTGCAAGATACGTAGTTATTTTTTTTACTATGGATGGACCTTCGTACACAAATCCCGTCCACACTTGTATAAGGCATGCACCTGCTTGTAATTTTTCTTGTGCATCTTCTCCTGTAAAAATTCCGCCACTTGCAATAATGGGTATTTTGCCTTTTGTTTTTTGAGAAATATATTGTACCATTTCCGTTGCTCTATCTTTTAATGGCAAACCACTCAAACCGCCTGCACCAATGGTTTCGAGCTCAGTGTTTGTAGTTACAAGTTTTGTTCTATCAATAGTAGTATTTGCTGCAACCAATCCATCCAAATTTATTTCTTGTGCCAAATCTATTACATCATCTATTTGTGTTTGCGTAAGGTCGGGTGCAATTTTTAAAAGAATAGGCTTTTGCTGCGCAAAGTTTTTGTTGAGTGTTTGCAAATGCGTAAGAATTTTTTTGAGTGGTTCTTTTTCTTGTAGTTCTCGTAAGCCTGGTGTATTTGGGCTACTCACATTTACCACAAAATAATCTACATAATCGTGTAAGGCATTAAAGCAAATTTCATAATCTTTCCATGCTGTTTCGTTGGGAGTGTTTTTGTTTTTGCCGATATTGCCGCCAATGAGCAGTGGGCAGTTTACAGTTTGCAAATTGGCAATTGCCAACTGCTGTCTTTTTGCCAACTGCCAACTGCGAAGTCTTTGAGTTATAACATCTACTCCGTCGTTATTAAATCCCATTCTATTAATGAGAGCTTTATCTTTTGGTAATCTAAACAATCTTGGTGTGAGGTTACCATCTTGTGGTAATGGGGTTACAGTTCCTATTTCTACAAAACCAAAACCAAGTGATTCTAATTCGTTTAAATATTTTGCATTTTTATCGAAGCCTGCGGCAAGGCCGATGGGGTTTTTGAAGGGGAGGCCGAAGGGTTGAAGGTTGAAGGTTGAAGGTTGAAGGTTCTTCAAACTCGAACTTTTATACAAATGGGTAATTATTTTTTTTACAAATGGAATGGAGCAAAATATTCTTAGAGCACTCATAGAAAAATGATGCACTTTTTCTGCATCGAACATAAATAAAATACTGCGAATGATTTTGTACATAATGTGCGCAAAGATAACTCAACATTTTTTTTGTAACTAGTGTAAAATTTATATCTTTGAGTAAGAAAGTTGCATAAACAACTAAATTAGACATTAGATGAAAAACATTAGATTTTACACAAGAAATAATGCAGATCTAATATGTCGATAAAAGTTGAAAAAAGATATACTGATGAAGAGCTGCGGGATAGAAGTGAAAATCCTTTTTTTGAGGAACGAAAAAAAAGATTGTAGCGAATAGCCCGAACTGAAGTTGAAAAAAGTTTCAATGTTCACAGCCCAAAAAATAAAACAAAACGACAAATTCGCTAACATCTTCGCACAAATCCACTCCAAAAATTGAAGAGGAAAAAGGTGAGGTCAAAAACATAATCATGCAAGAAGCATACATTGTAGCAGGCTTTAGAACTGCCATTACAAAAAGTAAAAAAGGTGGATTTAGATTTACTCGCCCCGATGATTTGGCGATAGATGTAATAAAAGGATTGTTGGCAACCGTACCACAGCTAGATCCAAAACTTATAGATGATGTAATTGTAGGAAACGCTGTACCCGAGGCGGAGCAAGGCTTACAGGTGGGGCGTATTATTGCAGCAAAGGCTGTTGGATTTTCTGCGCCCGGCATTACCATTAACAGATATTGTGCAAGTGGCTTAGAAGCTATTGCTATGGCCACATCAAAAATTCGCAGTGGCATGGGCGAATGTTTTATAGCTGGCGGTGCAGAAAGTATGAGCCTTGTACCAACTGCTGGTTGGAAAACCGTACCTGCATACAGCATTGCAAAAGATGAACCCGATTATTATTTAAGCATGGGATTAACTGCAGAAGCAGTGGCAGACGAATATAAAGTAAGTAGAGAAGACCAAGATTTGTTTAGCTTCAACAGCCATGTAAAAGCGGCAAACGCAATTAAAGAAGGTTATTTTAAAACTGGCATTTTGCCCATAAATGTTGAGCAAGTTTATGTGGACGAAGCAGGCAAGCGAAAAACAAAATCGTACATCGTGGATACGGATGATGGTGTGCGTACTGATACGAGCCTTGAAGGATTGGCAAAACTAAAACCTGCATTTGCTGCGGGTGGTGTGGTTACGGCCGGTAATAGTTCACAAACGAGTGATGGTGCGGCTTTTGTGCTTGTAATGAGTGAACGTATGGTGGTAGCCAATGGGCTTAAGCCCATTGCAAGATTAGTAAATTGTGCAAGCGCAGGTGTGCATCCTCGCATCATGGGCATTGGCCCTGTGGAGGCTGTGCCAAAGGTTTTGAAGCAAGCAGGTATGACACTAAACGATATTGATTTGTTTGAATTAAACGAGGCTTTTGCGTCTCAAGCTTTGGCGGTAATTCGTGAGCTTGGTTTAAATCCTGATATTGTAAACGTAAATGGTGGCGCCATTGCACTCGGGCATCCACTTGGTTGTACGGGTTGTAAATTAACCATACAATTGGTGAATGATATGAAACGCTTGAATAAAAAATATGGTATCGTAACAGCTTGTGTTGGCGGCGGACAGGGCATTGCGGGGATTATTGAAAATATGTAGCCTCCCTAAATCTCCGCCGATTGGCGGAGGACTTTAGTCTCTAATACTTTTTAGTTTATAATTTTTTTTAAGCCACCAATATTTTTTTTCAAAAAGTATGATGACTTTTTTAGTGAACAAAGAAGCAGCTATGGTCATCATTCCCTACACGAGTGTAGGGATGTCACTCACTTCATCGGCATACCTTTATTCATCTTTTATTATGCAATAGATTATGCACTAGATTGGCAATATTTTTTACCTACCTTATTTTCATTTAATTTTATCGCATGCAAATTTTACCAGTACATACATCTGCGGATAGCAACGATTTTTTTACACTACCATTAAGCATTTATAAAAACGATCCTAATTGGATACAACCACTCGATAAAGATGTAAAAGATGTTTTTGATGAGAAAAAGAACAAATCATTTAGACATGGTAAACTACAACGATGGATTTTAAAAGATAATGCAAATAAATGTATTGGTCGTATAGCAGCATTTACAAATATAAAATATAAAAACAAAGGGGATGATATTCCTGTAGGTTGCATGGGTTTTTTTGAATGCATAAACGATAAACAAGCCGCTACATTATTGTTGGATACTGCAAAAAATTGGTTGCAGCAAGAAGGTATGCAAGCAATGGATGGCCCTGTAAATTTTGGTGAAAGAGATAAATGGTGGGGCCTCGTTACAAAAGGATTTATGCAGCCTTTGTATGGCATGAATTATAATCCACCTTACTATGTTTCGTTGCTAGAAGATTATGGTTTTAAAATATTTTTTGAGCAAGTTTGCTTTAGCATGAAAAGCAAAGAACCATTAGATAAAAAAATTTGGGAAAGGCATGATACCGTTGCCGCAGATCCAAAGTTTTCTTCATCGCATGCATATAAAAATAATTTAGAAAAATATGCCAAAGATTTTGCAACAGTGTATAACAAAGCATGGGCAGGGCATGGCGGTTTAAAGCAATTAACCGAAGCGCAAGTGCAAATTATGTTTAAGAAAATGAAACCCATAATGGATGAAAAAATTGTTTGGTATGCCTATTATGATAATGAACCTATAGCTATTTTTATAAACCTGCCAGATCTTAACCAGTGGTTTAAACACTTGCACGGCAAATTTGGGTTGCTACAAAAATTTAAATTTCTTTGGGTAAAACAATTTACAAAAAATAAAAAATTTAATGGACTTGTATTTGGTGTAGTGCCCGAGTGGCAAGGCAAAGGTGTAGATGGTTATATTATTGGCGAATCTGCAAAATATGTACAATCGGCAGCTTGCTCATACGAAGATTATGAAATGCAATGGATTGGCGATTTTAACCCAAAAATGCTAAACATTGCCAGCAGCCTTGGCAAGGTAGAAAGAAGTAGAAATTTGTGTACATATCGTTATTTATTTGATAGAGAGAAGGAATTTGTGCGGCATCCTATTTTGTAGGAAAACACCTGCTTGTAGGAACTCGCCTGTGGCGAGTTCTGTAACGCATTAGAATATGCCTATGGCGTATTCTAATGCGTATTCGCCGCAGGCGAATTATTAAAAGTATTTGCCGCAGGCGTATTATTAAAAGTATTCGCCACAGGCGTATTATAAAAAGTATTCGCCGCAGGCGAATACCTACATTTGCCAATACCACTTACAATATTTAGATTTGCTTAAATTGAATTAGGAATTTCATCCGCAAGGAAAAGGAATAAAAATAATTATGGAAAAAGGAGAAAAATTTATTGTTTCTGCAAGAAAATATAGACCACAGAATTTTAGTACAGTTGTGGGGCAATCGCATATTACCACCACATTAAAAAATGCCATTAGCAATAACCAATTAGCACATGCATTTTTATTTTGTGGGCCACGTGGTGTGGGTAAAACAACTTGTGCAAGAATATTAGCCAAAACCATAAACTGCGAAACAAAAACCGCAGACGGAGAAGCATGCAATACTTGCAATAGTTGTGTTTCGTTCGACAATGGTTCGTCTATGAACATTCATGAGCTTGATGCGGCTAGTAATAACTCGGTAGATGATATTCGCTCACTCGTAGAGCAAGTACGCTTTGCACCACAAGCGGGCGATTACAAAGTGTATATTGTAGATGAGGTTCACATGCTCAGTGCATCAGCATTCAATGCATTTCTAAAAACACTAGAAGAACCACCACCTTATGCCATTTTTATATTAGCAACTACCGAAAAACATAAGATATTACCAACGATACTTAGTCGCTGTCAAATTTTCGATTTTAAAAGAATAACAACAAATGATACGGTAACACATCTTAAAGAAATTTGTGATAAAGAAAATATTACAGCAGAAAATGCCGCCTTGCACGTAATTGCGCAAAAGAGCGAAGGCTGCATGAGAGACTCATTAAGTATCCTTGATAAAATTGTGAGCTTTACTGGTGGCAAACTTACTTATGCCAATACATTAGAGCATCTTAATATTTTAGATGAAGATTATTTTTTCAAACTATTGCAATTTGCTACTGAACAAAAATTGAGCGATGCCTTATTGTTGTTTGATGATATTAATCAAAAAGGTTTTGAAGGAGATACTTTATTAGAAGGGCTTACAGAATTTTTAAGAAATTTATTGGTAAGCAAAGATGCACGTGCGGCAATACTTTTGGAAGTAGCAGAAGATTTTAGAGACAAATATTTGCAAGCCGCAAATGAGCTTAGTGCCAATTGGATAATAGCATCACTTAATACCATACACAATGCTAGCATGGATTATAAGCAAGCTCGCAATAAAAGATTGTGTGTAGAAATGGCGCTTATAAAATTGTGTTATTTAAACCAAGCAGTAGAAATTGCCAATGGAAATGCAGATAGTATTGTAAAAAAAAAATTAGTTGATGCAGCAAAACCAGTTTCGTTTAAAGCACTTTCCTTCATCAAAATAAAAGAAGAA
>JAYTGY010000313.1:0-6570 GCA_043733065.1 Ferruginibacter sp. | reverse complement strand
AATATTGGGTGATTACCGTTTACTGTAAGTGCTACTTCATCGGGCATTTGTGCGTAGAAAGCAGCCATTCCTCCGCCTGTTGCAGCCATATCTTTCATGCGACGCATTTGCTCAGGGCGTGTAGCCGTTACTGGTGGCGCATTTGTACTTAAACCCTTTATTTCAACATTTATATTTAAACCTTCTTGCGGTTGGCTAAACAATGTTTTTAGTTTTTCTGATTCATCTTTTGTTAATACACTTTCTGCACCGTCTGTTTTGTCAATTAAGTTTTCTGCAATATCTGCATCTACTCTTGTAAAAACAAAATCGCTCCATTTCATTTCTACTGTATTTATGAACGCAGCATCTACCAACGTTTCAGCCTTTACAACTAGATAACCTTTTGCAATGGCTTGTTGTATGTATGCATCTTGCTGTACAGGATTTGTAGTGTATAAAATAACTTGTTTGCCATCTTTATTTTTTTGAGAAGCGGTAGCCGTTACATATTCTTCTTTTGTATGAAACTTACCTGTAGTATCTTCCATCACAAAAAAGTTATTTGCTTTCTCTAGGAATTTATCATCGGTCATCATGCCGTATTTCACAAACAAACCAAGGCTTTCCCATTTCTTTTCGTACTCTGCTCTTTCTTGTTTAAATAATTCTTCTAATTTATCAGCAACTTTTTTTGTGATGTGTGCATTTATCTTTTTTACATTCGGGTCGCCCTGTAAATAGCTACGACTAACGTTTAGCGGAATATCTGGACTATCAATTACACCTTGCAACAACATTAAAAACTCGGGTACAATGTCTTTTACTTCGTCTGTTACAAAAACTTGGTTGCTGTATAATTGTATTTTATCTTTTTGTATTTCGTAGCTATTTTTTATTTTAGGAAAATACAATACACCTGTAAGATTAAACGGATAGTCCACATTTAAGTGAATCCAAAACAAAGGTGTTTCATTGTATGGATATAATTCTCTATAAAAATTTTCGTAATCTTCTTTTGTAAGATCAGCTGGCTTTTTTGTCCATGCTGGTGTGGTGTTGTTTAATGGTTTTGCAACAACTGGCTCAGGAGCTTCTTCACCTTCTTTTACTTCCTTAACTTCTTCTACTTTTTCATTTACATCTTTAAAGAAAATAGGTACAGGTAAAAACTTACAAAATTTTTCAAGCGTAGCTTTTACTTTATATACATCTAAAAATTCTTTGCTTTCTTCGTTTATATGCAAAATAATATCTGTACCTCTATGTTCTTTTTCGGCAGGGGTTAAAGAAAACTCTGGGCTACCATCGCATTCCCAACGAACGGCAGTAGCGCCTTCTTTAAAACTTTTGGTTACTACTTCTACCTTTTCGCTCACCATAAATGAGGAGTAAAAACCAAGACCAAAATGCCCAATGATATTATTTTCATTTTGCCCTTTGTATTTTTCCAAAAATTCTTCTGCACCACTAAATGCTACTTGGTTTAAGTATTTATCTACTTCTTCTTCCGTCATACCCACGCCACGGTCGCTGATGGTGAGTGTTTTATTTACTGCATCTAAAGAAATATCAATACGTAACTCACCAACATCGCCTTTTGCCTCGCCAATAGATGACAATGTTTTCAATTTTTGCGTAGCATCTACTGCATTACTGACAAGTTCTCGTATAAAAATGTCATGTTCACTATATAAAAATTTCTTAATGATAGGGAAAATATTTTCCGTTTGTACTCTAATACTACCTTTTTGCATATATCTAAATTGTTTTCATTCAATGTTCAAAGAAAATGCCATTTTTCTGTAGCTGCCATGATGGCAATATCTTAATAAATTGTTTACACGAATATGATAGCTAAATAAAATAATGGTACTACATTCGCACACTAAAAAATAAAGCTACTTTGTATGAAAAAATTATTTACTTCTAAATACTTATTGATTGTATTTTGTATCGGAATATTTGGTTTGAAAGGTTTTGGACAAACGACCATATTTTCTGAAAATATGGGAACACCAACTGGAACAACAACTATTGCTTTGTATGCAACAGGAACAGCACCTGCAACTTTTCAAAATAAAGCCACGCTTACATACAGTAATGGAGGAGCTGCTACTGCTGCAGATGTAAGAATCACAAGTGTTTCTTCTACATATCCAGGATTTTCGGCTGGGGGAAATGTTTTTTTTACTGTTACAAATGCTGCATATGGCTTTTCTATAGAATCTATAAATGCATCTACTTATTCAAATTTAATTTTGCAGTTTGGTTATAGAAAAGAATCTGGCACTCTCCATGCTACATTTTCTGTAGAATATTGGGATGGTACTGCTTGGGTAGTAATTGCAAATACACCAGCAACTTTATTTAATGAAGCTGCAAATGCAATTGTAGGCTGGTATTTATCTAAGCCTTTAAATTTACCCGCTGCTGCACAAATTAATGGTTTAAAATTACGTTTTGTAAAAACAGGAACAGCATCTATAAGAATTGATGATGTAAAATTAACTGGTACAGCAGTTGTTGCACCAACTGTTACTTCAATATCTCCATCATCTGCAAATGTGGGTGATCCAAGTTTTACATTAACCGTAAATGGAACAAATTTTGTAAGTGGCACTTCTTCTATAACATGGAATGGAACTGCAGTTACTACCGCATTTGTAAGCGCAACACAATTAACTGCAACAATACCTGCTGGCAATCTTACAACTGTAGGTACAGCAAATGTGGGTGTTTCTAGTGGCGCACTTACTTCTAATACATTGCTTTTTTCTATTAACTCAATAAGTGGAGGAAGTTTATCATTGGTATCTGCATTACCTTCGTTTGGTAATGTATGCACAAATACAACCTCTCCAGAAAATTCTTTTACTATAGATGGAACTGCACTTGATGGAACTAACTTAACTATTGCCGCAATAAATGGTTTTAGTTTTTCAGAAACATCGGGCGGTACATTTACACCTACACTTAGTATTGCATACACTGGTACAACTATTAGTGGTAAAATTATTTATGTAAAATTTACACCAACAGCTGTACAATCATACGCTACAAATATTTTAATAAATGGAGGTGGTATTACAAATTATCCAATAGCAGCTAGTGGATCTGGCGTAAGTGATGCGCCAACTATTACAACAGGAACAAGCTCTGCAGTAACTGCCACAACTGCTACTGCTGCCGGAAATATTACAACCATTGGTTGTGCACCAATTACCGCTTATGGTATAGAATATAGCACAGCAACTGGTTTTCCAAATGGTACAGGCACACAAGTTGCTTCAACTAATTTAAGTGGTGCAAATTTCACATCAACTATTACTGGTCTTATTCCAAATACAAAATATTATTACAAAGCTTATGCTACAAACCTTAATGGTACAAGCTATGGCGCACAATTATCATTTACCGAAACACCATTGCCAGTACCAATGGCTGCACAGCCAGGTTTGAGTTACACAGAAACTTTTACTGACATTGCAAACTGGAGCAATTTTTTTATTACAGGTGTTAATGCTAATCATTTTGGTGGCCTTGGTGCTGTAGGGTCTGGTGGTATTCCGAATGGCACAACACTTACTGCATCTACATTAAGTTTTCAAAATGTAAATGTTGGTCCGCCAGTAACGCCTGGCACATCTGGTGGTGTTCATCGTGGTACAGATCAAGTTCCTTCTACACAATCTATCGTTTTATTATCTACTGGTTCGCCAGATAATAATTCATCTGCTGCATTCGATTTTTATATGGATTTTACAGGCGTAAACGCTAATACATTAAGTTTTGATTATGCTACAATAAATAATCAAACAGGAAATAGAAATGGATCATTAAGAGTATATGCATCGGTGGATGGTATAATATTTACAGAATTAACTTTTGCATCTGTGTTAGATTTTACCAATAATGTTCCAATAAGTGGCTCTAAAACAAATATTGCTTTGCCTGCAATTTTTAATAATAGTGCAACAGCAAGATTAAGATTTTATTATCACAATGGAAGTGGTGGTTTGGGCTCTGGCTCAAGACCAAAAATAAGCATTGATAACCTTAATGTAACTGCGGTTGCACCTACGCCTTGCACAAGCCCTACAGCTCCTGCAACGGCCTTAACTTTTGGTACAATTACAGATGTATCTATACAAGGAAGTTTTACTGCTGCCACACCAGCTGTAGATAATTATATAATTGTAATGAGCGTAAATAGTAGCCTTACTGGAAACCCTATTGATGGACAAATTTATAATATTGGTGATAATTTAGGTGATGGTACTGTAATTGCAAATTCGAGTGCAGTAAATTTTAATGCACTTAATTTATCTCCGCTTACACAATATTATTTCTTTATTTTTCCAGTAAATAATGTTTGTACTGGTGGCCCATTGTATTACACTACAACAGTTTTAAATGGCACTGCAACTACAATTGCTGGGTTACCAAATTGTACAGCACCTCTTACTCAACCAGTAAATTTAGTTTTTTCACCAAGTAGTATCAATACAATAACTGGTGCATTTACGCCAACTGTAGCTGATGAATATTTAGTATTAAGAAGTACATCTGCAACGCTTACTAATAATCCAGTAAATGGTCAAACATATAATGCTGGAAATGTTTTAGGAAATGCTGTGGTGGTTCAAAGAAATGGTTCTACAACTTTTACCGCAAATGGATTATTGGCAAATACAACTTATTACTTTTTTGTGTTTGCATTAAACAATGTGGCTTGTATTGGTGGCCCATCATATAACACAACTACTCCACTTATAAATAGTGAAGCAACTTTACCATTACCTGCTTGTATAACGCCAACAGCACAACCCAATACTTTAATTTTAACGGTAAATAATACATCTATATCTGGCAATTTTGCTGGAGTAGTAAGTGCAGATAGTTATTTAATTGTAAAAAGCACATCGCCAACATTGAGTGCTAGCCCTGTTGACAATACAACTTATAACGTAGGCGATGCATTAGGCGGAGGAACAGTTGTTGCTCATACACAATCTACAAGTTTTGTAGCTACCAATTTATTGCCTACAACTACTTATTATTTCTTCGTGTTTGCATCTAACAAAAATTGTACAGGTGGTCCATTGTATTTAGTTACTTCGCCATTATCAGGCAGTGCAACAACTACAACTGCCACAACCAATAATTATTATTTTGGCACCTTGCATTCTCATTCCGATTATTCTGATGGAAACCAAGATAACCCTGGATATATACCTACTCAAGATTATGCATATGCAAAAACTGCACAGTGTATGGATTTTTTAGGCATATCTGAACACAACCATTTTTCTACTGTCGATAATCCAGGAAACGAAGTAGGAAAATATCATTTAGGTGCAGCGCAAGCAAATGCTTATACTTTAGCCAACCCAACCTTTTTGGCTTTATATGGTATGGAATGGGGCGTAATATCTGGTGGTGGACACGTAGTGGTTTATGGTGATGGTATGGATGAATTATTTGGATGGGAAACTGGTAGTGGTGTTTGGGGATCTGCAAATAACTACGATGTGTATGTTCCTAAAAATACATACACAGGCGCTACTGGTTTGTTTAAAAATATAAATGACAAAGTAGCAAAAAATACTTTTGCAACATTAGCACATCCAAACCTTACAGATTATAATGGAATTGGAAATACTACCCCATATGATATTATAGCAGACAATGCAATTGTAGGAACTGCTGTAGAAAGTGGTCCATCTGCTTCTACCAATACTACTTATTCGAATGCTGGCTCATCATTATCTTATTTATGGTACTACCAAACATTGTTATCAAAAGGATATCATTTAGGTCCAACAGTAGATCATGATAATCATAAAACAACTTTCGGTCACACCACATATTCTCGTACGGCAGTTGTAGCACCATCATTATCTAAAACAGATATTATAAGTGCTCTTAGAAATATGCATTTTTATGCAACTCAAGATTGTGATAGCAAAGTAGATTTTTCTATTAACACAAAAATGTTAGGCTCTATTTTTACAGATAGATATGCCCCAAATATTTCTGTATCACTTACAGATGCAAGCACTACAACATCATCTGCTAATATTGCAGTTTGGGCTGGAACGCCGGGTAGTGGCACTTTACCAACTCAAATATTTTCGAGCACTGGCAATACATTAAGTTATACCGATATTGGTTTAGCCAATTTAGCAACTGGTTATTATTATATAGAAATTACAAATGGCGCAAGTAAAATAGTAACTGCTCCTATTTGGTACACTAGAAATGATGCAGCCATTGTGCCAGTAAAATTGAGCACATTTGCTGTTCAAAAAATAGAAAATAAAGCAAAAATATACTGGACAACTGAACAAGAAATAAACAGTAGTAAATTTGTTGTAGAAAGATCTACTGATGGAAGAACTTGGGAAAACTTAGCTACAGTAAATGCCGCCGGAAATAGCAACACAAGAAGTGATTATTATGTAACAGATTATTCTCCTAAAAAAGGAATTAACTATTACAGACTAAAACAAATTGATCTTGATGGCAAATTTGAATACTCAAATATTAAAAGTGCAATATTCAATGTGCCATACAATGTTATAGTTA
>JAYTGY010000312.1:0-1857 GCA_043733065.1 Ferruginibacter sp. | reverse complement strand
CAATGTAACCAACTCTGGTTCTACACCACCACCAGTTGTACGAGCACAACCAGCGGCAGATATGCCTTTGGATGATGATTTACCGTTTTAAATAAAATTGGAATTATAATTCTTAAGCTTCTCTTTTGGGGAAGCTTTTTTTATGCAAAAACTTTGATTAGGATAAAAAGAGAATGGGTGTAGTAATAAAACAATTAAACTATAGACAATAAAACAATTTAATACTGCTCTCCCTCATTTGGAAAATCATTACTCTTTACATCTTTTATGTAATGCTGCACAGCACCAGTTATTTGTTCGTTTAAGTTTAAATATTGGCGAAGAAAGCGAGGCTTAAATTCGGTATTTATGCCTAGCATATCGTGCATTACAAGCACTTGCCCATCACATTTACCACCTGCGCCTATTCCAATGGTTGGTATTTGCAAACTTTCAGAAACTTCGGCAGCTAATGCTGCGGGTATTTTTTCTAACACAATGGCAAAACATCCTGCTTCTTGCAAAAGCAATGCATCTTTTTTTAATTGTGCAGCTTCTGCTTCTTCTTTGGCACGTACGGTGTAGGTGCCAAATTTATAAATACTTTGTGGTGTAAGCCCCAAATGACCCATTACAGGGACGCCACTGTTTACAATACGCTTTATAGATTCTACTTCGTGCTCGCCGCCTTCTAATTTTATAGAATGGCCACCAGTTTCCTTCATTATTCTTATGGCAGAGTTTAGCGCTTCTGTAGAATTTCCTTGATAAGAACCAAAAGGCATATCTACTACCACTAAACAACGATCTATACCACGTACTACTGATTGTGCATGGTAAATCATTTGCTCCATAGTTATAGGAAGGGTGGTTTCGTTGCCTGCCATTACGTTGCTTGCGCTATCGCCTACCAATATTACATCTATACCTGCTGCATCAAAAATTTGTGCAAACGAAAAATCATATGCTGTTATCATAGAAATTTTTTCTCCTGCGGCTTTCATTTTTTGCAATGTATGAGTAGTAACTTTTTTTATTTCTTTGTGTATAGACATGGTTATAATGAATAATTTTATAATGAATAATTAATAATGTTTTTAATGCAATGCTAATTATTTTGTTGGTGATTATTAAAATGTAAATGTAGAAATAAAGTTTAAATACTGATGTTTATATTAGGAAGTAATGATTGATTATTGAGCTAATCTTAAATCTAACATCTTAAATCTTATCTCTATTTCACCTCCTCCCACAAATGCTGTATTAACCCATCTGCCAAGCCAATTTTTGGAACAGATATTTCTTCTGCACCTGCCCAGCGCATTACGTTTATGTATATGAGAAGTGCGGGCACAATTACATCTGCACGATCATCTCTAAAATTGTATTTTGCAATGCGTTGTTTAATAGACATTGGTTCTAAATCGTTATAATATTCTTTTAGTAATTCTAATTGCAGAGGTCGCCCTTCTTTTCGTTTGCTCATGCTAAATACTTTGTTGATATTGCCGCCACTGCCAATAGCCATAACGGTTTTATGACCTTTTGTTACCGATTTTATGGCACTCTTCAATTCTTCCCAATGCTCGTTGGTTACCATATTTTTTAAAATACGGATAGTACCAATGTTAAAAGATTTTTTATACATTAAAATACCATTACTAAAAAAAGAAATTTCGGTACTGCCACCGCCCACATCTATGTACATATAGCTATGGTCTTTGTCCATATTTTCGGCCACATGGTTTTCGTAAATAAGGTTGGCTTCCATATCGCCATCTATTACTTCTATTAAAATATTGGCTTCTTTTTTTACGAGTGTAATAATTTCTTTTGCATTTGTAGCATCTCTCATAGCACTTGTAGCACAGGCTTTCA
>JAYTGY010000311.1:0-2084 GCA_043733065.1 Ferruginibacter sp. | reverse complement strand
TCACGTACGGTTCTGTGAGAAGCTCGGGCTGAAATGCCCTTGCTTACTCGACTATGCAGCATAGCTTAGGCAGCGCTGCTGTACCAACAACACTTGCTGTGACTATAAATTATAAAAAACAAACGCCTCACCCTACATAATGTGTAAGCTTGTTAAATTCATCAATGCTTGTAGCATAAAATTTAGCAGAGGAATAATAATAATCTTCAGGGTTATTATACAATCCCGCTTTTACAGGATTAAAATGTATATAATCTATTTTTTGATGAAACACTTTTGGTGAAAACAAATCAACCGTAAGCGGATTCCTTTCCCATATTTGATACATTCTATCTTTAGCATTTACTTTAAAACTTTCCAATAAAGTAGGATTATTCTTTTGCAAATCTTCTTTTATTTTTTGTGCTGTAAATGTCATAAAACTATGTTGCAGTTTTACTTTTGTGGTAGGTGGTATTTGTTGCCATACTAAATGAATATGGTTACTCATTATTACAAAAGCATACAATTTAACTTTGTTTTCTTTTACACAAAATTGTAAACTTTCTACTATGATGTCTTTGTATTTATCATCTTGTAAAAGATGTTGCCAGTTAAGTATTGTGGCAGTATAAAATTGTGGCCACTCGATTGGGTAAATCATATCTTAAAAATACGATTTTTTTTGCTAGCCCTGCACGAGTTGTTGGTACGCTTGGCTGCTATGCCTTAGCTGCATACCAACAACGGCAGCGCTACGATTATGCGACGGCGTGATAGGAAGCTTTACACACATGCGCCAACAAGGGCAGAAGAAGCTTTACACACATGCGCCAACAAGGGCGAAAATCCATCAGCACCCACTTTAGCAGAGCGGTTTGAAAACCAAGCCTCGGCTCGAACGGGTGGTGGCTATGGGGTCTCACGAAAGTTGAAGCTCACCAACCGAGGCAAAACAACTTTGGAACACTACGTACTAACATAATTATTTAGACTTATGTTTTTTCTTTAGCAGCATTATATTTTTCGCATAATAAAAATTTTTTTCTTTAGAAAATTCTCTAAACACATCACGAGGTATTAAGGATATAATTTCTTTAAAATTTTTACTTAAAAGCATAGAATATTTTTGCCCTTTTTTAAAAAAGTTTTTCTCATAGGAGCCAGCGCATTTAACTGCTAAATAGTATTCATTTTTTTTATCCTTTACCAAGGACGTATCAGAGGTAAAAAAAAGAATATTTATTTCAGTAATATCGCCACACCCAACAAAAAAACTGGTATCTTGATTAAAAAAAAGATTTTTTTTAATCATTTTTTGTGCATTACAATCCTTTGCAAATAATAAATATGTTATTATCAAAAAAAATGTTTTCATTGTGTTTAAGTTTTATCTAAAGTAAAGAATTGTACCTGTAATTGGATACACAATTCTAGAGCCGATATTCATTTTTTCGACTAAAAAATCTATTTGATATTTAATTTTTCCATAATCGAAAGTATATGTCCTATAAAATATATTGGGACCAATATTTTTATCAAGGTCATCCCAAATCTCATTTCTTGCGGTAAGTTTTATACCAAGCATTTTAGACATGTAAGCTCCTTCTGCAATTAATCCTTTATTATGAGCTGGTGTAAATAATTCATCATTTCTTTTACTTAAATCATATGGTAAGTTCATATATTCAACAAAAATATGGGTTAGCCTACCCACAAGAAAAACTGGATTTCCTTTTACAGCCTTAAAATCATTCATATCAAATCTTCCTGATTTATAAGAGTCGAATCTTAACTCCTTATCACTTGCTGGGCTATTAGTTAATGTAAATGCAACAGCTTTATTTCCTGTCATTATACTTTCCACTAATTTAGATAAATCACCCGATTTTGTAGCATTAGTTTCTCTATTTAACACACCACTTGTCCTATTTAATTTTCCATCTACAACATCATATGTATTTCCTGTTACACTTCCTAGCATATCTGTAAAGTCTTTTTTATCAGCTTCACCTTCAGCTCCAGATCGTTCTGTATTAATATAAATTCCACCTTTTCCATTAGCACTATTCTCCCTTGCATAATTTGCCGCTGCATTAGCATCT
>JAYTGY010000310.1:0-2301 GCA_043733065.1 Ferruginibacter sp. | reverse complement strand
CGCCATGTTGTTTTACCGCAGCAAGTGCATCATTTATGGCTAAGTATGAAGCATTGCTTTTTAGAGAAGTAGCTAAATAAACTGCACATTGAGAAAGTATAATTCTACTTTCGGGATAACCAATCATATTTACCGATTGAAAAGTATTGGTAGCCAATAGCAATGCATTTGGGTTTGCATTGCCAATATCTTCACTAGCAAAAATTACCATGCGTCGTGCAATAAATTTTACATCTTCGCCAGCTTCTATCATGCGAGCCAACCAATAAACAGCACCATTAGGATCGCTCCCACGCATACTTTTTATAAATGCAGAAATGATATCGTAATGCTGTTCGCCTTTTTTATCGTAGAGCGCAATGCGTTGTTGGGCAATTTCCATTACGAGTTCATCTGTTATGGCCTCCCTAAATCCCTCCACAGGAGGGACTTTAGAGGCTGCAATATTTTGAAAATCATTTTTATTTGGAAGTATGGTTTCAATTACCAGTTCTAACAAGTTCAATAATTTTCTTGCATCGCCACCACTAATATTTATGAGTGCTTCAGTTTCTTTTAATTGAATACTTTTTGTTTTTAAAACAACATCATTTTCTAGCGCATGATTTAATAAGCCAATTAAATCATCTTTATCCAATGCTTTTAATACATACACTTGGCAGCGGCTAAGCAAGGCACTGTTCACTTCAAAAGATGGATTTTCTGTTGTAGCGCCAATAAGCGTAATTGTTCCTTTTTCTACAGCACCAAGTAGTGCATCTTGTTGGCCCTTATTAAAACGATGTATTTCATCTATAAAAAGAATAGCACCTTGTTGTTCTTTGGCAGCTTCTATTATTTCTCTAATATCTTTTACACCTGCCGAAATAGCACTGATGGTATAAAAAGGTTGTTGTAAAGAATTGGCTATAATATTTGCAATGGTGGTTTTGCCTACGCCTGGTGGTCCCCACAAAATCATAGACGGGACTTTTCCATTTTCTATGGCAGTTCGCAAAATGCTGCCGTTGCCTGTTAAGTGTTTTTGCCCAATTAGTTCATTGAGTGTTTGTGGGCGTAGTCTTTCTGCTAATGGTGGTAAATGCATAACCAAAGTTAGCCATTAAGCAAACTTTGGTTATGTATTAATTTTGAGGAGTTGGATTAAAACGGGCTAAGAAAATTTGCAAAGCATGGCAACGAAATAAATTTAGGGGGTTTTGATAAAGCTGTTGCAATAATGCTGTGCTAAGTTTACCAAATCAGTTTCTGTTGTATGCTTTGCAGATTCTTGATATTTAAAACGGTCATCTAAAATAAATATTGTAAAAAATATGTTTGATTTGTGTTATTTTATCCCTAAAAACTTGATTGTCACCTGCTTTTAGATTATAAAATGTTAAATAGCCTTAACAGTGGAATGTATTTTACTATTTTTTTTGTGAATAATATTTTTAATTGAAAAAAGAGTTGCTTCAATGATTATTGTTTTTATCATCCTAAATGAAAATTATTTTACGCTAAATGCTAACTCAACTTCACTACCTTTAAATTCACAAAAACATTTGTTATGAAAATTGCATTTCATGGTGCGGCTCGTACTGTAACTGGTAGCAAGCATCTCATTACTTTAGATAATGGTAAAAAAATATTGTTGGACTGTGGTCTTTTTCAAGGCATGGGCGATAAAACTGATGAGCTAAATGAAAGTTTTGGTTTCGACCCTCGTGAGGTGAATTATGTGATACTTTCCCATGCGCATATAGACCACTGTGGGTTGTTGCCTAAGCTAGTAAAGGATGGTTACAAAGGACAAATATTTGCTACACCAGGTACAAAAGATTTAGCGAACATTCTTATGGAGGATAGTGCGGGCATACAAGAGAGTGAGGCAAAATATACCAATAAACGATTAGCTTTACAAGGACTGCCTTATGTTTCGCCTTTATATACAACGCTAGATGCGATGGCTGCAACAGAGCGTTTTGAAACAGTAGATTATGATACTTGGCATACAATAGAACCTGGTGTAGAATTTTCTTACACAGATGTGGGGCATATTATTGGTAGTGCTGCTGTGCATTTGCGCATTACAGAAAATGGGAAAAAAACAACGCTTACTTTTAGTGGAGATGTTGGCAGATATAGAGATATTATTTTGCGTGCACCTGCAGTGTTTGAGCAGTCAGATTATATCTTAATTGAAAGTACGTATGGCAATAGTTTGCACGAAGAATTTACACCTTCTACAGAATTATTACTGGAGTGGATAGAAAAAACTTGCATACAGAAAAAAGGAAAATTAATCATGCCTGCCTTTAG
>JAYTGY010000309.1:0-2051 GCA_043733065.1 Ferruginibacter sp. | reverse complement strand
GCGTATATATGTGGCGAAGAAACGGCGTTGCTAGAAAGCTTGGAAGGCAAGCGTGGCAACCCTCGTATTAAACCACCTTTTCCTGCGGTGAAGGGTGTGTGGGATAGACCAACCGTGGTAAACAATGTAGAAACGATTGCTGCCGTAGTGCCCATTATAAACGAAGGCGGTGAGGAGTATGCAAAAATTGGTGTGGGAAGAAGTACAGGCACAAAATTAATTTCGGCATGTGGTAATATAAACAAGCCGGGCATTTACGAAATAGACATGACCATTTCTGTAGAAGAATTTATTTACAGCGATGAATATTGTGGGGGTATTGCAAATGGAAAAAAATTGAAAGCCTGTATTCCGGGTGGTTCGAGTGTGCCTATTTTACCTGCCAATTTATTGCTCACTACTGCCAAGGGCGAAAAGCGTTTGATGAATTATGAAAGCTTGAGCGATGGTGGTTTTGCTACAGGTAGTATGATGGGTAGTGGTGGTTTTATTGTGTTGGATGAAGACCAATGTATTGTGCGTAACACTTACACATTGGCTCGTTTTTACCGACACGAAAGTTGCGGCCAATGCAGCCCATGTAGAGAGGGCACGGGATGGATGGAAAAGATTTTGCAAAAAATAGATACA
The DNA here is from genome assembly GCA_043733065.1 of Ferruginibacter sp. Taxonomy (GTDB): domain Bacteria; phylum Bacteroidota; class Bacteroidia; order Chitinophagales; family Chitinophagaceae; genus Ferruginibacter. Next base: position 1,421 of record JAYTGY010000309.1, on the reverse strand, counting down.
GGAAAAGGGGAAATGAGTGATATAGATTTGTTATGGGACATACAAAGAAAAATAGAAGGCAATACTATTTGCCCACTCGGAGATGCTGCGGCATGGCCTGTGGCAGCTGCTATTCGTCATTTTAGAGATGAGTTTGAGTGGCATGTAAACAACCCCGAATTGTGTTTGACAGAAAATTATGGATTGAGGCATTATGCAGATGAGATACATGTGCCGGTAACAGCGTAAAATAATTAATGAGTATTATTAACGATATAGAAATAAAAAATTTTAAAAGCATACGCCATCAAAAAATTGAAGGCTGTAAGCGAATTAATGTTTTTGTGGGACCACCAAATGTGGGTAAGAGTAATATATTGGAAGGGTTGGGGTTGTATTCCTTTACTCAAAATTATAATGGTGAGAATTTTCTTATTGAATCTATTTGTAGATTTAACCATCTATCAGATTTAAATTATGATAAAAATATTGATAATACAATCCATATAGGTATAAATAAACGATATGAATTATTATTTGAAAAAAAACATAAATCATCATTTTTTGAATTGTGTATTAGAGAGTTTCAAATAAAGCCAGACTTCTTCACTCATATTGCTTACAAAGAAATAGGGAAATCATTTACTAGCCCTATAGAAAAAAGCCAAGTTGAGGACGATTCCGTTTACAGTATTAAGTATTATGCGTTTGATAAAAATGCAGTTTTCGATAAAGTAAAATCGGAATCTTTAAGTATTCCAAATGGTGATAATCTCTTAGATATTCTTCAAGGAAATTCGGAGTTAAGAAAAATATATAATGATTTGTTAAGTAGGTATAAATTAAGATTAAATATATCCGATACAGAAATTGCGGTAGCCAAAGTGCTTAAAGATGGAACCTTTGTTTCATTTCAAAACAATATGGTTGCTGATACTTTGAGAAGATTATTTTTTTATAAAGCAGCTATTAAGACAAATAGTAATTCCGTTCTTCTTTTCGAAGAACCTGAATCACACATGTATCCACCATACATATCTAAGTTTACAAGCGATATGATTTACGATGAAAACGGGAATCAATTTTTCATAGCAACCCATAGTCCTTATGTGATTAATGATATAATGGAAAATTTAAAAAAAGATGATTATGCAATTTATACAGTAGGATATGATAAAGAAAATGGAGAAACATTAATAAGAAGAATGACAGATGAAGAACTGCACGAAATTTATCAGTATGGCGTAGATTTATTTTTAAATTTAGAAAATTATTTGCCACATGCACAACAGCAATAAATGTATTATTCCTGAATGTTACATTGATTCCTGTTTAATTGAAGTTCTTTTAGTTGCAGACAAAGATTTTGTGAACCACCATAAAGGCAATGGTAAAGTAGCAAAAGAAATGCAAGAAAGTTTTGAGTCGGAATTTTGCTTGGG
>JAYTGY010000308.1:0-2601 GCA_043733065.1 Ferruginibacter sp. | reverse complement strand
TTACAATTTCCTAAAATAACTTTAAAAAAACTTTGCCATTTAAATTAATCCGCTTACTTTTGCACTCCAAATTAAAAAACGGATTACAAAAAGTTCTTTATATATGTCACAACGAATCAGAATCAAATTACAGTCTTACGATCATAACTTGGTAGATAAATCTGCAGAGAAGATAGTAAAGACCGTACGTAGTACAGGCGCAGTAGTTACAGGCCCAATTCCTCTTCCTACACAGAAGAAGATTTTTACTGTATTGCGTGCACCACACGTAAACAAAAAAGCTCGTGAGCAGTTTCAGTTGTGCACACATAAGCGTTTGTTAGATATTTACACTAGCAGCAGTCGTACAGTAGATGCGTTAAGCAAACTAGACTTGCCAAGTGGTGTAGATGTTGAAATTAAGGCCTAATGAACCTTCCACATGGGGTGGAAAGGCAAAAGGCAAGATCTTAAATAGAAAATTAAACATTCATCTCCTTGTTGAGACTTTGTTAAGCTAAGCTTGACGAAGCATATAAAAACAACACGGAGCGCTGAATACAAATAGGATACAATGAAAAGTATTATTGGAAAGAAAATTGGCATGACCAGTATTTTTGATGCAACAGGCAAGCAAACTGCCGTTACCATCATTGAAGCTGGACCATGTGTAGTTACACAAAAGAAAACCATTGCCACAGATGGTTACAATGCATTACAAATTGCATTTGGTGATAAAAAAGAAAAACACTCTCTCAAATCGGAAATTGCACACTTTGCAAAAGCTAATACAGCACCGAAAAAAGTAGTAAAAGAAATACGCAATAGCGAATCAGATAAAAATGTAGGAGAATCTATAACAGTAGATATTTTTGCAGAAGGCGATAGTATTGAAGTAGTTGGTACCACTAAGGGTAAAGGTTTTCAAGGTGTTGTAAAACGCCATGGCTTTAAAGGTGTGGGTGGTCAATCTCACGGTCAGCACGATCGTTCAAGAGCGCCGGGTTCTATTGGTAACTCATCAGATGCTAGTCGTGTATTTAAAGGTATGCGTATGGGTGGACGTATGGGTGGAGATAGAGTGATGATGAAAGGTTTAAAAGTGGTTAAAATTTTCGCAGAGAAAAACTACATATTGGTAAGTGGTTCGGTTCCGGGTCACATTGGTTCAATCGTTTTAATACAGAAATAATTATGCAACTCGATATATTAAACTCCAAAGGAGAAAAGACCGGAAGAACAGTTGAATTACCAGAAGAAATTTTTGGTATTGAACCGAACGACCACGTTATTTACCTAGCTGTAAAGCAGTACATGGGCGCACAACGTCAAGGTACACACAAAGTAAAAACTAGAGCGGAAGTTCAGGGCTCTTCTAAGAAGCTTCATAAGCAAAAAGGTACTGGTGGTGCTCGTAAAGGTAATTTACGTAGTCCTATATACAAAGGTGGTGGTACTATCTTTGGTCCAAAGCCGCACAAATACGATATCAAATTGAACCGTAAGGTAAAAGATTTGGCTAAGATGAGTGCATTGTCTTACAAAGCAAAAGATAATAACATTATCGTTTTAGAAGATATGACAATGGATGCACCAAAAACAAAAACGTTTACAGGTGTTTTGAAAAGCTTAAACATGGGTCGTAAAAAATCTTTGTTTGTAGTACCAGAATACAACGATAACTTTTATTTAAGTCTTCGTAACGTACCAGGTGCAAATGGAACTGTTATCAGCGATATGAATACGTACGATATTTTAAATGCAAACGTATTGGTACTTTCTGAAAGCGCAGCAAAGTTGTTTACTGAAGAAGCTGTAGCATCAGAAGCATAAAAAAATAATAAACTCGAATATAAAAGTTTGCACATTTGCAAATTTTCATCCCGAAGTTTCGGGAAAAATTTTGAATTATGAAACCGTCAGACGTATTAATAAAGCCAATTTTATCTGAGAAAGCTAACAAGCAAGCAGAGAAAATGAATCGTTACACATTTGTTGTGGATAGAAAGGCAAATAAATTAGAAATAAAAAAAGCTGTAGAACAATTTTACGGCGTACAAGTAGAAGATGTAAATACTTCGGTAATGCCTTCTAAACTTAAAGCAAAATATACAAAAGCAGGATTCATTGTTGGTCGTAAACCAGCTAAGAAAAAAGCAGTAGTAACTGTAGCAGCAGGCGAAACAATAGACGTGTTTACTGCTCAATAAAAAATTGGTAGCAATACCTTATTAAAGAATGGTGGTCAGCACCGCAAAGTTTTGACAAAAAAAGATTAATAAAAATGGCACTTAGAAAATACAAACCAACCACGGCAGGTACTAGATGGAGAATTGGTAATGCGTACGCAGAAATTACTACCAACAAACCTGAAAAAAGTTTGCTAGAAAAGCAAAAGAATACTGCAGGTCGTAACTCAGATGGTCGCAGAAGTATGCGCTACATGGGTGGTGGAAATAAAACAATGTATCGTCTTATCGATTTCAAAAGAAATAAGAAAGAGATACCTGCTACTGTAAAAACAATTGAGTACGATCCAAACCGTACAGCATTCATCGCTTTGTTGGCGTATGCTGATGGTGAGAAGCGTTACATCATTGCACCAGCAGGATTACAAGTTGG
>JAYTGY010000307.1:0-3457 GCA_043733065.1 Ferruginibacter sp. | reverse complement strand
CAGCTTAATTTCTTTATGTGAAACAAGGTGAATAGAAAAAGCCAAATTTTCTTTCGCAATACCATTTGCTTTTTTATACGCTTTACCAAATTTTATATTCCCTGCTTTTTCAAGCAAGGCATAATCTAGGTTTCTTAAACCATTATTTACATTTTCTGCAATTACTTCGGCTCCATTTATACAGGCTTGATGTTTATTATTTTCAATTTGATATTGTAAATATTTAAGCACCCACTTTGCTGTAACGCCAATTTGATAACCGTTCATTTCTTTAAAATAAAAAAAATCGCCTGCATCTTCTGGCACAAATAATTTTTGTTGTATTAGGGCTGTTTGAAGCCTGCCTATTTTTCTGCCTTGTATTCTTTCATCTTGCAAAGGGTCTACTCCATAAACTATTTCGGGAGGCTCTTCTAACTTTGCATGTACAGCATCAAAATATGTTTTATTCTCAGGTGTAGGTATTTTATTTTTAGTTATAAATTGTTTGTAAAGAATTTTGCTAAGCATAAAAAAAACAAAAGCAATAAAAATAATAATATAAATAGCAGTCATTAATTTTTTTGATAAATTTAAGGTATTATTTTAATTGGTAATTTTAAAGTATTTTTTAAATAATGAAAATAATTGAATTAATACTTCATTATTTTTAGAGCACCTTATATGAAAAGAAAGAAAACCATATTACTTGCAAATAATTTTAAGATTGTAAATAAAGGCATACGAATATCTATTTGGCGTGAAAGAGAACAATACATGTTTATTGGTGAAGTATCTACAATGGAAGATTTATTTGTAAAGTTGAACACATGTAAGCCTGATATTTTAATTTTACCACACAGATTATTAAATGATTTGGTTGCAGGATATTTGCCACTTATAAAGGAAGCTAGCCCCGATACAAAAATTTTAATGTTTACAATGGCAGCCGATATTGATATTTTGCTTGACACTATTGAAAATGTAGATGGGCTAGTTTTTCAAAGTGCGGAAATAGAAGTTTTTTTAAAGGCTTTGGATATGGTTGCGAATGGGAAAAAATACATACAAGTACCAAAGTAAAATAATTATTTTTTTAAGATTATGAAAGCTGCTAAATATTTTCATTAATTTCTTAGATGCCTCCGCCTCGTTTCGTGTCCCCTCGCCACGTCCGCTTCAATCTATTGCATAATAAAAGCTGAAAAAAGTTCTTTGGCTCAGCCTAGCCCCGATAGAAGTGAAAACCGAATTCCGTGTTAGCAAACAAGGCGAGGAACGAGCCGTAGTTTTGCGTTACACGGGAGTAGGTTGTAACGAATAGCGGGAAACTGAAGTTGAAAAATGGTATGTGGTTTATGCTCCAAATTATTTTGTAAGATTGAGGTGCATGCTTCAATGGTAAAGCAACTTTCATGTAACACGCTGCATAAAAAATAGTACATTTGGTTACGAAATTGTTTATCATGAAAATAAAAGTAACCTGCATTTTTACAGTCATTTTTTTATCGGCTGTTTTTTCTTTTGCCCAATCTATAGATGCTAAATATTTTAACGCTATGCATTGGCGCTGTATTGGTCCGCACCGTGGTGGCAGAACAGTGGGTGCTGTGGGCGTACCATCTCAACCCAATGTATTTTATATTGGTGTGAACAATGGTGGTGTTTGGAAAACCACTGATTTTGGCCATACATGGAAACCTATTTTTGATGAACAGCCTACGGGTAGTATTGGCGATGTGGTAGTGGCACCATCAAACCCAAATGTAATATATGTGGGTAGCGGCGAAGGTTTGCAACGGCCAGACCTTAGCGTTGGAGATGGTATTTATAAATCTACAGATGCAGGAAAAACATGGAACAAAATCGGACTAAAAAACGCTCAGCAAATTGGTGGTCTTGCAATTGATCCAAAAGATGAAAACCGTTTGTTTGTTGCTGCACTCGGCCATCCGTATGGTGCCAATGAAGAACGTGGTGTTTACAGAACTGTTGATGGTGGAAAAACATGGGAACGTGTTTTGTACAAAGATGAAAATACAGGCGCAGTGCAAGTTGCCATCGATCCTAATAATTCAAACATTGTGTATGCAGATATGTGGGCAGGCAGGCAAGGGCCATGGGAAAATGGTGCTTGGAATGGAAAGGAAAGTGGCTTGTTTAAAAGTATAGATGGAGGAACAACATGGAAAAAATTAACTACTGGTTTGCCTACTACTGAACAAGGTTTGGGACGAATTGGTTTTTGTATTGCGCCATCTAAGTCCAATCGTTTATACGCCACCGTTGATGCAGGAAAATACGGCGGCATTTATAGAAGCGATGATGCAGGCGAAAGTTGGATAAACATAAATGCTGATGAAAGATTTTGGGGAAGAGGCAGTGATTTTGCAGAAGTAAAAGCAGACCCCACCAATGCAGACATTGTATATACAGCCGATGTAGTTGTTTGGAAAAGTTTGGATGCAGGAAAAACATGAACGTCTTTTCGTGGTGCGCCTGGTGGCGATGATTATCACCGCATTTGGATTAACCCAAACAATAATAAAATAATTTTATTAGCCAGCGATCAAGGTGCTATCATCACTGTGAATGGTGGAGAAACTTTTAGCAGTTGGTACAATCAACCTACGGCGCAGTTTTATCATGTAAGTGCAGATAATTCTTTTCCATACAATGTGTACAGTGGTCAGCAAGAGAGCGGCAGTGTGGGCATTGCGTCACGTGGTAATGATGGCGTCATAACTTTTAGAGACTGGCATCCAGTTGGTGCAGAAGAATATGGTTATGTGGTTGCCGATCCGTTGGACAACAATATTATTTATGGTGGAAAAATTTCACGCTATGATAAACGCACTGGGCAGGCACAAAATATTGCACCCGAAGTTGTACGAACTGGTAAATTTCGTTTTTTAAGAACAGCACCTGTGTTGTTTAATCCTATTGATAAAAAAACATTGTATTACGCCGGCAATGTTTTGTTTAAAACAAATAATGCTGGAAATAGCTGGCAAGTTATTAGTCCCGATTTATCTAGAGACTCTTTGGATATTGTAAAAAATATTCCCAACAGTATTGGCATATATACTAATGATGATATGAAGAAAATGAAAAGGCGTGGCGTTATTTATACTGTTGCGCCTTCTTATATAGATATCAATACCATTTGGTGTGGCACCGATGATGGCTTAATTCATGTAACAAAAGATGGTGGTAAAACATGGCGCAATGTAACCCCGCCGCAACTTACAGCTTGGAGCAAAGTTTCGTTAATGGATGCAAGCCATAAAGATGTAAATACGGCTTACGCTGCAGTAAATAAAATAAGATTAGATGATATGCAGCCGCATATTTATAAAACTACTGATGGTGGAAAAACATGGAAGGAAATTACAAAAGGTTTGCCCAACGATCCAATAAATGTAGTAAAGGAAGACCCCATACAAAAAGGTTTATTGTTTGCAGGAAGTGAAAGGGC
>JAYTGY010000306.1:0-4539 GCA_043733065.1 Ferruginibacter sp. | reverse complement strand
AAAATGATTTTTGAAAGAATAAATACGATTGTAAAAAATACTGCTGCTTCAAATGGCGCAACGGCTGAAATCCAGTTGCCATACACGTTTAGCTATCCTGTAACTTTTAACGATACTTCATTGGTGAGAAAAATGTTACCATCATTACAAAAAGCTACAGGCATTGGTAACACTGTTTTGGTTTCTGCTATTACTGGTGCAGAAGATTTTAGTTTTTACCAAAAAGTAGTATCAGGTTTTTTCTTTCAGCTTGGCGCAAAGCCTGCTAATGCAAAAGCTACAAGCCACCACACGGCAGATTTTTTTATTGATGAAAGTAGTTTTAAACTTGGTGTAAACGCATTTACAAATTTGGTATTGGATTATATGGACATGAAATATAAATAAAATTATTATGGAAGAATTGGTAAATAAAATAATGAACAACGCTGGCATATCTGCAGAGCAAAGTTTGAAAGCATTGGAAACGGTGAAGGATTATGTGAAAGAAAAATTTCCGATGATGGCGGGTGCTGTAGATAAATTATTTGAAGGCGGGGATAAGAAGGAAGAGGAGGATTATTTGTAAGCATCACAATAATCCAAAATACCTTGTATATCTTCATTCGTCAATTGAGGATAAGGCATCATTGGGCTTTGATTATATTCTTTAAATAGTTTTTTTGCGTACGCATTTCTGCCTATTACGTCTTGCGAATTTCTTACAAAATCATATAAAAGTTCCTTGGTCTCCCAGCGTTTTGTTACGCCTTGTAATGCGGGGCCAACAAGTTTTTCGTTGGGTTTGTGGCAAGTTGCACAACTAGCTTTGAACAAAACTTCGCCGTCGGTTTTTGTTATTTCTGCTTCTGGTTTTTTAAATTCTTCATTGGTTTTTTCAGAAGAGTTATTACATGCTGCAAGAAATAGTATTACTAAGATTGAAGTATAGTTCATTTTTAATTTTTTTTTAGTGTTTATAAAAATATCACAAAGAACTAAAAGTAAGAAAAAGAAATATCCTTTTCAAACTTAATGCAGTTTATGAAATTAATATTTTCATATTTTATTTCAACACCTCTCTCCCAATCACAATTTTTTGTATCTCACTCGTACCTTCGCCTATCGTACACAATTTACTATCTCTATAAAATTTTTCTACAGGAAAATCTTTTGTGTAGCCATAGCCACCAAATATTTGTACAGCATCGGTACTAATTTCTACAGATATTTCGCTGGCATAATATTTTGCCATAGCAGCTTCTTTGGTCATGGGTAGGCCTTTCATTTTAAGATCGCATGCTTGGTTTATGAGTAATTCTGCAGCGGCTATTTTTGTAGCCATATCTGCAAGCTTAAAAGATATACCCTGAAAATTTGCAATAGGTTGATCAAATTGGTGACGCTCTTTTGCATACTGTAATGAAGCTTCGTATGCGCCTTTTGCAATACCCAAACTTAAAGCCGCAATAGAAATTCTACCTCCATCCAATATTTTCATGGCTTGTTTAAATCCATCGCCAACATTACCCATGCGTTGTGCATCGGATACGATACAATTATCAAAAATCATTTCGCAGGTTTCGCTTGCACGCATACCGAGTTTGTTTTCTTTTTTACCAGCCATAAAACCTGGAGTTCCTCTTTCTACAATAAAAGCTGTGCTGTTATTTTTTGCACGAGGCTCTCCTGTTCTGCAAACTACGACAGCAATATCACCACTCTTGCCATGCGTTATCCAACTTTTTGCGCCATTAATAATCCAATTATTACCATCTTTTGTAGCAGTAGTTTTCATATTGCCAGCATCGCTTCCTGTATTAGGTTCTGTAAGTCCCCATGCGCCCAAATGCTCAGCTGTAGCAATCTTTGGCAAATATTTTTTCTTTTGCTCCTCGCTACCAAAATATAAAATATGCCCAGTGCACAAACTATTATGTGCAGCTAACGACAACCCAATAGAACCACACACTTTTGCAATTTCTTGTATAATAGCGCTGTATTCAAAATAACCAAGTCCTGTACCGCCATATTCTTCGGGTACGAAAACGCCCATCATACCAAGCTTACCCAGTTCTTTAAAAATATGAATGGGGAATTCTTGGCTTTCATCCCATTCCATTAAGTGTGGCTTTATGTATTGTAATGCAAAATCTCTTGCAGATTGCGCTACTTGTTCTGTTATTTCATTCTGACGAAAATCCATTATGCTATACTAATATTTGAACATGCAAAATAGCGAAATTTATGCTAACGGGTGTTAGTTTTAGCACATTTAAAATTTGACTAAGAGGTGTCTCCTTTCATTACAGGCCTTTAGTTAAGCAACTCTAAAAAAAGGTAACACCTTTACCATACAAACTGTAAAGTTTGTTTTATAAAGTTAAATACGGTGAAATTTTATCGTAGGTTTCCGCATTTATTAGCATAATTTTCTTTAGGTCTATTAATGCCTTATAATCACCATGCTGTTTTTTAAATTCTGTAATAACCTTTGCCAATTGCCAACGAATATAAGGATGTGCTTTTAGTTCTTCTTCTGTAGCAGTATTAATATTTATTTTATGAATATTGTCCCCACTAATTTTTAAATATGGTTTTATTTTTTGAAAAACAGAATCAGGCAAACCAAATGTTTCACCCACTTGTTCTACTTTATAAAACCCACCAAGTTTATCTCTAAATTTTATGATGCGCCGAGAAAAACCAGCACCAATACCCGGCAAACCATCATAAGCAGCTGAGTCACCAGTATTAATATCTACGTTTGAAATTTCCTTCTTTTCATAAACCTTTTTTTCGTAGGGTTGATAATTGTTCTTGTAATTATTGGTATAAGTTTTTTCTTGTCCACCTGCTATGTGCACATATGGCACGAGTCTATCTTTTTCATCATCCCTCAAGCCCCAAACTTTTCTCAAATCATCTGGTTCTCTAAACCTACCGCCTTTTTCAATATAATGTTGTATGCCAGTAATCGTTTTATCTTTTACACCAAGCTTTCTCCACCCATCTGCACTCAATGTGTTGGGGTCAAAATAAAACATAGTACCAGTAAATGTATTGTTGTATTCTTTTTTGGGATAAGAATGATAGCCGCCATTATCACTATACTCGTTTTTATTGTAATAATTTTTTGTGCTATCTTTTTGCATTTCTTTTAAAGAATCTGTTGCAGCAAAAATGGTTTTATTATTTGTAGTGTCTTCTTGGATGATGATAGGATAAACATATTTAGCACTTACGAAAATGACAATGATAGTTGCTAAAAGTACAAGTGTACCTCGCTTTTCTTTTTTTGTAAAAGTTAGAAAGCCTTTTGCAGATTCGTTTTGCATGAGCCAAGTTTTGGTTTAATAAATTTACACAAAACTTTCATTACAAATACAATTTTATCAAATATTTATTTCCAACCCGTCATACCCGAGCGCACAATCATCTGGCAAAGTTCCGCTCACCACATTGTGCAACCCAAGTTGGTGGCTGATATGGGTAAAATATGTTTTAGGAATATTCAATTCGTGGGCTAGGTCTATAGCTTCTTGTAAGGTAAAGTGAGAGAGATGCTTTTTATGCCTAAGAGCATTTAATACCAATATTTCAGAACCTTTTATTTTTTCTTTTTCTTGTGCTTCAATTCGGTTGGCATCAGTTATGTAAGTAAAATTGCCAAAGCGAAAACCAAGCACAGGCATGTGCAAGTGCCAAACTTTTATTGGTGTAACTATTATATCTCCGATTAAAAAGGTTTCATCATTTATATTATGTAAATTAATATCAGGAATACCAGGGTATTTATGCTCTGCAAAAACATAATAAAACTCACGTTTTAACGCAGCTTGTGTAAGCTCGTTTGCATATACTGCTATTGGCATTTCATTAAAATAATTAAATGCTCGTACATCATCAAGCCCTGCTATATGATCTTTGTGAGGGTGCGTAAAAATAATAGCATCTATATTTTTCACTTTTTGCCGCAGCATTTGAAAACGAAAATCGGGAGTAGTATCCACCACAATGGTTGTTGTTTCGCTTTCTACCATTATGCTACTGCGAAGTCTATTGTCTTTTGCATTGTTAGATGTACACACTTCGCAATCGCATGCTATCATAGGCACACCACTACTCGTACCTGTACCAAGAAAAGTTATTTTTAAAGAAGGAAAAGACATTCTTAAAATTACGAATTAAAAATTACGAATATCGAATTTAGGGAAAGAAGCTTTAAGCTAAAAGCATTATTAATTATTAACTATTCATTATTAATTAAACTGCTACCGACATAGTCATCACTTCTGTAAAAAGTTTTTGGCTTTCTAGTGTAAGGGAATCGAAATTAATATTTAGTTGAGGCAATAAATCTATCATGGTATTTATTCTGCCTTCTAGTGGTAAAAATTTATTGAGCACTACCACTTTTTTGGCTTGCAAAATACAATAGCCACTTTGAAAAGAACCTCTTTCGTAGCGCATTACATAGCCACTTTCTTCGGCTATTTTTTCTACTTTGTCTAACGTGGTTTGTGTGAATTTTAATGCTGCCAATGCTTATACCTTTTT
>JAYTGY010000305.1:0-3195 GCA_043733065.1 Ferruginibacter sp. | reverse complement strand
TGCAGTAGAGCAAACAGAAGAATTTATGGCAAGACAAAAAGCACGCATTGCAGAAAGCGTAGCCAAGAGCGATATTATTATTACAACAGCAGCCATTCCAGGTAAAAAAGCACCCATTTTAATTACTGAAGAAATGTTGCATAGTATGAAAAGCGGTTCTGTAATTATTGATCTAGCTGCTTCTACAGGTGGCAATACATCGCATACAAAAAATAATGAAACAGTTTATTTAAATGGAGTTTCTATTATAGGAAATTCTTCACTAGCAGCATCTATGCCAAGCGATGCAAGTAAAATGTATGGAAAAAATATTTTAAACTTTTTGCAATTAATAATAGACAAAGAAGGTGAGATTAATTTAAATTTTGAAGATGATCTGGTAAAAGGTACGTGTATTACCCATGGTGGAGTTATTACAAATGAGAGAGTGATGCAAGCAGTTCTAAGTTAAAATACTCTAATTGAAAATTGTAAGGCTGAGTTTGTCGAAGCCGGGGCTATTCAGAATTTAAGCCTCTGTTATAAACTCACTCGCCTTCGACAAGCTCAGGCTGACATCAAAATTATTCAACCATTTAACAATAAAACAATTCAACAATAAAGCAATTTAACAATGCAACAATTATTTTCTTTCTTCACAGCTCACCAACAAATCATCTACATGGTAATCCTTATGATATTTCTAGGAATAGAAGTAATAGGACGAGTACCAAGCGTACTACACACGCCACTTATGAGCGGAGCCAATGCCATACACGGCGTAGTTATTATTGGTGCACTCATTGTAATGGGCGAAGCAGCAACAGATAATTATGTGGCATTGATCTTAGGATTTTTAGCAGTTGTGCTTGGTACATTAAATGTTGTTGGCGGTTTTGTAGTTACAGATAGAATGCTGGAAATGTTTAAAAAGAAAAAAGCGTAGTTCAGTTGGCAGAAAGCAGTTGGCAGTTTTTTTGTGCAAAAAAATACAATCACGAAATTAAATAATGCTCTTTCAATTTGAAAACATTATTCATTATAAATTATTAATTATTCATTAAACATGTTTTCATCTATTCTCACTATCATTTATTTAATAGCATCTGTAACATTTATCATTGGTTTAAAAATGTTATCGCACCCCGAAACGGCACGTAAGGGAAATCTAATTGCAGCAGGCGGAATGGGATTAGCAATATTTGGAACTATCTTTTTGTACGAAACATCAGACGGTAATCATCTTGGAAATTTGGTATGGATGTTTGCAGCATTAGTAGTGGGTGGCGTGCTTGGTGCAGTTAGTTCACGCAGGGTAAAAATGACGCAAATGCCTGAGATGGTAAGTCTTTTCAATGGTATGGGTGGTGCATGTGCTATGTTAATTTCATTAATAGAATTTAATAAAATTAGTGGAAGCGAAATTGAATTGGGGCATTACATAGCCATCATTTTTGGTTTAGTAATTGGTAGTATTTCTTTTGCAGGAAGTATTATTGCGTATTTAAAATTGAGCGGCAAACAAAAAGATATTAGTTTTAAAGGGCAACACATTTTTAATGCATTATTGTTTCTGATTATTTTAGTAGGAGCAGTGCTTACTTATTTTGCTCCAGCAGAAAATGCACATTTATATTTCTACCTTACATTTGGTTTAGCCATTTTGTATGGAGTGTTTTTTGTGTTGCCTATTGGTGGTGCAGATATGCCAGTGGTTATTTCATTACTCAATTCTCTTACTGGTGTAGCCGCTGCTTGCGGTGGTTTTTTATATGATAACAAAGCTATGCTTACTGGTGGCATTTTAGTTGGTGCAGCTGGTACATTGCTTACGGTGTTAATGTGCAAAGCCATGAACCGCTCTTTGTTAAATGTAATTATTGGTAATTGGGGTGGAAGCAATGCTGCGTCAGCATCTGCGGATGCAGGTGGAGCTTACAAAGAAGTAACAATAAGCGATGCAGCCATGTTAATGAGTTATGCAAAAAAAGTGGTTATTGTACCCGGTTACGGACTTGCCGTTGCACAAGCACAACATACATGTCATGAGTTAGAAAAAATTCTTACAGAAAAAGGTGTGGAAGTTTCGTACGCTATACATCCGGTTGCAGGTCGTATGCCAGGGCACATGAATGTGTTGCTGGCAGAAGCAGATGTAGCGTACGAAAAATTAGAAGAAATGGAAGATGCCAATGGTAATTTTAAAACTACAGATGTGGTATTGGTTTTAGGCGCTAACGATGTGGTAAACCCTGCTGCAAAAAACGACCCTGCATCGCCAATTTACGGCATGCCAATATTGGAAGTAGAACAAGCAAAAAATGTAATTGTAAACAAGCGCAGTATGAAACCTGGTTATGCAGGTATCGAAAATGCATTGTTCTTCCAACCAAAAACCTCTATGCTTTTTGGCGATGCTAAAAAAGTATTACAAGATTTGTGTGCGGAGGTGAAGGCGAGTTAGACTTTTAGGGGTGTCAACTTTTTAAAAGTGGTATCCGTAAAAACTTTATTATTATTTTTTTGTTAACAAGCTGAAAAGCATCAATCGACTGCATTGGCGACGCTCCGTTCAACGATATCTCATCTATCATCTCTTATCAAAATAGTTGGTTTAGCAATAATTATTTGTACATCACCTAGTTATTCCCACGCACAAAACTATTTTGCCAATCCAGATTTTGAAGAATATAATTTGTGCATAGAATACCAACAACTTTGCTCAGCCGCTGCTTGGTTTTATATACAACCTGCTGCCACACCACTTATCAATTTAAAAATGGTTCCCCAACCATTTAACGGAAGAGATTTATTATTAGTACCAGTAGAAAATGTTTTTACAAAAGTTGCAAAACGTGCTTTTGTTTACACTAAGTTTTGTTGTCCATTACAAAAAGGCAAAAATTATAAACTTACTTTTTACATACATACAGGCGGAAAGAAATTTTATGGAATAGATTTTTACTTTCGCAAAAAAGAATTTTTATCCAATAATTTTTTTGCAGATTCTATACAACCTAGCATTCGTATTGCTATACACGATAGTCTATTAAAAATAAATGCGTGGAATTATGTAGAAACGTTTTACACAGCAACAGGCGATGAACGTTTTTGCCTTGTTGGTAACCTTAGTAAATCCGCTTTTGATTTTAAACCAAACGCAAGAATGAACAAGGCAGGAGATATATTTTATTTTATTGACAATATTTCTTTCTC
>JAYTGY010000304.1:0-1918 GCA_043733065.1 Ferruginibacter sp. | reverse complement strand
CCAAGGCATGCTCGAAGAGTTTGGCGAAAAGCGTATAATAGATACACCCATTGCTGAGCTTGGTTTTACAGCCATAGCAGTTGGTTCTGCACAAAATGGATTGCGCCCAATTGTGGAATATATGACATGGAATTTTGCTGTTTTAGCATTAGATCAAATTTTGAATACGGCTTCTAAAATGCTTGCCATGAGTGGCGGACAAGTTGGTTGTCCAATCGTATTTAGAGGTGCCAATGGAAGTGCAGGACAGCTTGGAGCACAGCATAGCACAGCATTTGAGAGTATGTACGCCAACATCCCTGGTTTAAAAGTAATATCGGTAAGTAACCCTTACGATGCAAAAGGCTTATTAAAAGCGGCCATAAGAGACGATGACCCAGTTGTATTTATGGAAAGCGAAGTGATGTATGGCGAAAAAGGCGAAGTGCCAGAAGGAGAATATGTATTGCCGATTGGTAAATGTTTTATAAAGCGTGAAGGAAAAGATGTAACGATTGTATCGTTTAATAAAATGATGAAAGTTGCACTTGGTGCGGCTGAAGAATTAGCAAAAGATGGTATAGAAGCAGAAGTAATTGATGTGGCTACTATTCGTCCGTTGGATTGGTTTACCATTTTAGAAAGTGTAAAAAAGACAAACCGTTTGGTAATTGTAGAAGAACAGTGGCCGTTTGCTTCTGTAAGTTCTGAAATTGCTTACCGCATACAAAAAGAAGGTTTCGATTATTTAGATGCGCCTATACGCCGCATTACATCTGTAGATGCACCTATGCACTACGCACCAAACCTTGTAGCAGCCTATCTGCCCAATGTTGGGCGAACCGTGGCTTTGGTAAAAGAAGTAATGTACGCTAAGAAATAAATTTACAAACCCGAAATGAACGTTTCGGGTTTTGTTTTTTTGTTTACGAGCTGAAAAGCCTTGATTGAGCTTCAGTGGCGTCGCACATTTCATCAATATATCTTTTTTCATCTTTTATTATGCATTACTGAAAATCACCATCATTTTTTCGCTATTATCTTTTTCGCTCTGCTTTTAAACCCAGCAGATTCATGTGGCATTTGTGTTTCAATAATTAAACAAAGTTCTTCTTTTATTTCAGGATATAATTTTGAAAGATTTTCTAAAACCACCAATGAAAAAACTTTTGTAGTCGGTTTTTCTGTAATATTCTGAATAAAATAAAAACACATATTCATTACTGCTCCTTGATGCTTTTTTGGAATTTTTACAAACTGCAATATTCTTAATGTGTGGCGTTTTACTGCATCATGATGATTTTGCCGTTTTATATTTTTTAATAAATTGGCAAAATGTTTTTGTATAAAATTTGGATGAGATTCTACACAAAAACTCAACGGCCAAGAACTCATTTGTACAATACGGGTTTCGTTGCTCATAAAAAGTGCAAACAATTCATCAAATCTTTTTTGATTGTTGCCAACCCATGCCACAATTAAATTGCAATTTTCTTTGGAGTGTGCTTGCAGCAATTGTGTTCTTAGTTCCATATTCGTCAAAAATAATTTTAAATGCAAGAAAGATTATTTATCATCATCTCTATTTCTTCCATATCTACATTTACCATCTGTAAATTTTCTTTCATGGTTTCATTAAATATCTTCATGCTGCTTCCAATCATTTTTCTTGCACTACTATGAAACTCTACAGCCCCAGTATTATTGGCTATTTCAATAATATTACTAGCTCGCACACCGCTGCCAGGCATAATGATGATGCGCTCATTAGCTTGTGCAATCATTTTTTTTAAATTATTTGCTCCTTCAACAGCTGTTGGATAAAGCCCCGATGTTAGTATGCGCTCGCAACCAATATCAATGATATCTTCTAATGCTTGCTCCATATTTACAACCCTATCAAATGCACGATGAAACGTAACACCCATTGGGTATGCAA
>JAYTGY010000303.1:0-5005 GCA_043733065.1 Ferruginibacter sp. | reverse complement strand
GTGCTTCTATTTTTAAAATTACTCAATGCACGTTGTCTTGCATTTTGTGATTTGTTGCCATGTATAGCTTCTGCACTAATACCAAGCTTTACCAAATCTTTCACCACTTTATCTGCACCATGTTTGGTACGGGTAAATACAAGTGCTGTTTCAATAGATTTATCTGATAAAATAAAAGAAAGCAACGATGCCTTGTTTTGTTTTTCTACATAATACAAAGATTGTGTAATCGTTTCTGCGGTAGATGATACTGGTGTTACTTCTACTTTTTCTGGATTGGTAAGAATACTATTGGCCAATGATTGTATTTCGTTTGGCATAGTAGCAGAGAAAAATAATGTTTGTCTTTTTGCAGGTAATTTGGTGATGACTCTTTTTACATCATGTACAAAACCCATATCAAGCATACGATCTGCTTCATCGAGTACAAAAATTTCCACGTCTCTAAGATTAATAAAACCTTGGTTCATTAAATCTAATAAACGCCCTGGTGTAGCTACTAAAATATCTACGCCTCTGCGAAGTTCGTTTACTTGTGGGCCTTGGTTTACACCGCCAAATATTACAAGATTTCTTAAGCGAATGTTTGCGCCATAAGCGTTAAAACTCTCTTGAATTTGTATGGCCAACTCACGTGTGGGTGTAAGTATAAGCGCACGTATAGGGCGCTGACCTGCACTTTGCATGGTTTTTGGTTGTGCCAATAATTGCAGCATGGGTATGGCAAATGCTGCTGTTTTTCCAGTGCCTGTTTGTGCACAACCTAGCAAATCTCTGCCTGCTAAAATGTGCGGAATAGCACCTTGTTGAATAGGTGTAGGCTTTGTGTAGCCTTCGGTATCAAGCGCATCAAGGATGGGCTTAATAAGGTTTAAGTCTGTAAATAACAAAATATGTTGTTTTAAAAAATGAGTGCGGAAATGAAGGTTAACTTCATCACTAAAAAATTGGAGGAATGCTTTTGTTCGTAAAGCATCTTATTGGGGAAGTGTGTAAAAAATCTACAATAAATATCCGGGCTTTTAACGCCGCTTGTTAATGAACTGGCGCAAAGGTAAGGGTTTTGAATGACTTAGAAGCAATTAACGTAAATAGACTTGTTAAAACGTATAAATGATAAGATAGAACTACTCCCAAATATCAGAGAAATCAACTTTGGCTTTGCAGCCATCTTCCAATGTAAAACTGAACGTTTTTGGAGAAGTTGTTTTCAAAACATATTCATCATTTACAAGTTCATACACTTCAATTTTCTTTGTTTGAGGATCTAGTATGAGAAAATATTTTACGCCTTGGGATAAATAAATTTGTTTTTTTACATTTCTATCTTTTAATGCTGTGGAAGGAGATAATATTTCAGCAACTAATATAGGCGTGAAATCAAGAAACTTTTTTTCAATTTTTTTACAAACGATTAATAAATCTGGTTGTAAAATTGTTTTAGCATTTATTTTCCAATCAATAGGTAGATATGCTTTATAGTCTTTTTTTAACACTTTATTAAATTCAGTAAAAAGATTTCCATTTATCATCTGGTGTACAGGAGTTGCGGTTGGTAACATTGAATAAGGAATACCATTAATTAATTCCCATCTACCTTCCCATTTACAATATTGAGAATAGTTGTAGTTTGGTAAATATTTTGTTGGGATTATCATGTTGTAAATTTAAAATATTTTTGAAAACGGGTGTTATTTTATTTTAATAATTCTAAGGCAATTTTCAACCATATTAATTTCTTCTCCCACATTTAATTTCTTTGGAAGCTAACTAGGCATATGAAAAGTATAAATTTAAATTGTGAAAACGTGTAAAATAAACTATAGCTACTTAATAAAAAAAATTAAACAATAATTTGCTAACTTAGCATTCTTATTTAATTACCAAACTAAAAATATGTCAGCTGTAGTTGGGATTTTAAACAAACAAGCTGTTGCAATTGCTGCTGATAGTGCGGTAACTATCGGTGGAAGCAACGGTAAGAAAATATTTAATAGAGCAAACAAGGTATTTACACTTTCTAAGTTTCATCCAGTTGGAATTATGCTTTATAATTCTGCTACTTTTATGTCTACTCCTTGGGAAACTATAATTAAAGTATATAGACAACAACTTAAAAATAGAAATTTCCCTACGGTAAAACTTTTTCTTGAAGATTTTATAGAGTTTTTAAGAAGTAAGAATTTTTATACAACTGATATTGAAAGTAAGAAATCAATTTATGAGTTGGCTGACACATTACTAAACGGGTTAGTAGAAAAAATTTATGAAACGCACAGTGATTTATTTCTAAATTTAAATGAGGTTAATAAAGATGCTATTGTAGACTTACTTTCAGCAGCAATACTTGACTATACAGAAAAATTTAAGAATGAAAATATTTGTGACGAATTTTTAGATTACACTTATGATGAATTTAATGTTTTTTCGAATGAAGTTATTGCAGATTTGATTGACAAAAAATTGATAAGTAACGGCTACAATATTACTGATGATTTGATAAATCAATTTTCAAATTTAATTTATGCAAATATTAAACGTAAAGAAACATATACAAATTATACAGGATTGGTATTTGCAGGTTTTGGTGAGGATGAAATATACCCTTCTTTGGTGCCACTAAATATTTCATTTTCTATTAAAAATAGATTAAGATGTTTTATAGATGAAGGCAATGAAGTTACTATAACAAATGAAAATGGCGGGGCTGTTTGCCCTTTTGCTCAGACGGATGTAATTGACACCATATTGAGTGGGATTGCGCCGAAACTCGACGAAACTTATTTGAATAATTTTGAACTTTATTTCAAAAAATATAACGAAGAAATTTTAAGTTTAATTGGTGATGGTAATCCGATTTTAAAGAAGCAAATCGAAGAGTTAGATGTAAATCATTTAGTGAGAGAATATGCACAACAGAATTTAATGATGAAAAGAACTCATTTTATTTCACCGCTTATTGGTGCAGTTAGTACCCTGTCAAAAGAAGATTTGGCAGAAATGGCAGAGAGTTTGATATATTTGACTTATTTAAAAAGAAGAATTACCTTTACTGAAGAAAGTGTTGGTGGACCTGTTGATGTTGCTATTATTTCTAAAGGCGATGGGTTTATTTGGATTAAAAGAAAACATTATTTCAAACCTGAATTGAATCAATATTTTTTTGACAACTACTTCAATGCTTAACTATATGAAATTCACTGCCCCAAATTCATCAGATACTACAAATTTTCTTGCAGACCCACGTGTGCTTACTATGCATGATAGATTAAATACAAAGGTAACTAAAAGTAATCATGAGATGTCTCCGAAAGCTATTGCCGAAGAAGTATCGAACCACTTAATGGACTTTGTACGCAAGCAATTTAGCACAGCAAAAAAAGGATTTGAGGGCAAAATGGGTAAAAAATAATTCCCCTCCTTATAATTTTTTATAGAGTTTAACGCAATATTTACATTGTTTTTTGTCATATTTAAGACAATTTAACAATTAAACAACCCAACCATTTCCCACCTCCCCTTGCTATACGGCATTAAAACCGTACTTTTGCGCCCTCAAAAACAACCCCGCAAATAATTGTGGGATATAAAAAACACAAATGAATATTCGCAACATCGCAATTATTGCGCACGTAGATCACGGAAAAACAACATTGGTTGATAAGATTTTACACTCCACAAAAGTATTTAGAGACAACCAAGATACTGGAGAGTTGATAATGGATAGCAATGATCTTGAAAGAGAGCGTGGCATTACCATTTTTAGTAAAAACGCAGCGGTAGTTTACAAAGATCATAAAATAAATGTAATTGATACTCCAGGCCATAGTGACTTTGGTGGAGAAGTAGAGCGTGTATTGAAAATGGCGGATGGTGTTGTATTATTAGTAGATGCGTTTGAAGGGCCAATGCCGCAAACTCGTTTCGTTTTACAAAAAGCATTAGCATTGGGTTTAAAGCCAATTGTTGTTATCAATAAGGTAGATAAAGAAAACTGTCGTCCAGATGAAGTACACGATGCCGTTTTTGAATTATTTTTTAACCTCGATGCTACAGAAGAGCAATTGGATTTTCCTACATTTTATGGTTCGGGTAAAAATGGTTGGTTCAACGATAGCTTAACACAAATTGATAATATTTTTCCATTATTAGATGGTGTTATTAAATATGTGCCAGAACCAAAAGTAAACGAAGGGTATTTGCAAATGCAAATTACTTCGTTGGATTATTCATCTTTTCTTGGTCGTATAGCTGTAGGAAAAGTAGCACGTGGTGTGGTAAAAGAAAGCCAACAAATTGCATTAATGCAAGCTGATGGTACCATCAAAAAAATGAAAATAAAAGAGCTCTATGTTTTTGAAGGCATGGGCAAAAAGAAAGTAACAGAAGTAATAGCGGGCGATATTTGTGCAGTTGTAGGGTTAGAAGAATTTAACATTGGTGATACCATTGCCGATGCAGAAAACCCTGAAGCGTTGCCGTTAATTAGTGTGGATGAGCCTACGATGAGTATGTTGTTCAGCATTAACAACTCTCCGTTTTTTGGTAAAGAAGGTAAGTTTGTAACGAGCCGTCACCTTAGAGATAGATTGATGAAGGAAACAGAAAAAAATCTTGCATTGCGTGTAGAAGATACAGATGGTGCAGATAGTTTCTTGGTATTTGGTAGAGGTATTCTTCACCTTGGTATTTTAATAGAAACCATGCGTAGAGAGGGTTTTGAGCTTACCGTTGGTCAGCCACAAGTATTGGTAAAACATATTGACGGTGCAAAAAATGAGCCATATGAAAATTTGGTGGTAGATGTACCAGCAGAATATAGTGGTAAAGTAATTGACCTTGTTACGCAACGCAAAGGGGAAATGTTGATTATGGAAACCAAAGGAACCATGCAACATTTGGAGTTTGATATTCCATCTCGTGGGTTGATAGGCTTGCGTAGCACGATGCTTACGGGTACTGCAGGTGAGGCTGTAATGGCGCATCGCTTTACAGAATACAAACC
>JAYTGY010000302.1:0-6756 GCA_043733065.1 Ferruginibacter sp. | reverse complement strand
AAACAATGCATGGGTAAGTTGTTGTGCATTTTCTTTGGGAACAAACACAGCTAATTTTTGTAAAATATTTTTCTTTGGAGAAAGAATTTGTACATTTTCTAGCCCAAGTTTCTCGGCCATTTTTCCACTTACACCATCCAGCACATTATCTAAATTGGTATGTATGGCATAAATGGCAATATCGTTTTTTATGGCTTTAATGATAGTACGTTCTACATAATTTTTGCCATTTATTTTTTTTAGCCCAGTAAAAATAATGGGATGATGAGCTACTATTAAATTACATTTTTTATCTATTGCTTCTTGTACGATTGCTTCCGTACAATCTAGGCTGATGAGTACACCTGAGCATGATTCACTAGCATTACCTGTGAGTAAACCTGCATTGTCGTAATCTTCTTGAAGGGAAGGCGGGGCAATGGTTTCTAAAAAGGTTGTGATTTGGTTTATGAGCATTTTTAGGATTTGTAATGGCAAATTAGTCTTTAAAAATAAAACATAATAAGGTTTAATAAAAAAAATCAATTTTATATTGTACATCTTTGCATAAAAGTACATGTATTAAAAAGAATGCAAAATATATTTAAAAAATATTTTAAGAATGCAAACAAAAAATAATTACAACCAATACAAAACCACCCTTCAAAAAATTGCCGATATCAAATACGCATCTGCTGTTTTACAGTGGGATCAAGAAACATATCTCCCAAAAAATGGTAACGACGCAAGAGGCAGGCAAATAGCTACGCTAAACGAATTGGCGCATGAAAAGTTTACCGATGAAAAGTTTGGAGAATTATTAAACGAACTTTCTGCACAAGAAAATTTAAGCGATAAAGAAAAAAGAAATGTGCAATTAAGCCTTGAAGATTTTAATAAAAATAAAAAATTACCATCCACTTTTGTACGCCAAATGAGTGAAGCGGTAAACAAAAGTTTTCATGCGTGGATACAAGCACGCAAAGAAAATAATTTTGCAGTTTTTGAAAATCCACTACAAGAAATTATCAATTTAAAAAAGCAAGAAGCAGAATTATTAGGGTATGAAAAACATCCATACGATGCACTCATGAACGATTACGACAAAGGTTTAACCACAACAATCGTTGATAAATTATTTGAAGATCTTCGTCCACAATTATCAACTTTGCTAGAAAAAATTGCTGCAAAACCACAAATAGATAATTCATTTTTGCATCAATATTTTGATAAAACAACACAATGGGATGTAGGCATGGAAATATTAAAAAGAATGCATTTTAATTTTGATGCAGGCAGGCAAGATATTAGCGAACATCCTTTTACCACTAATTTTTGTAGTCAAGATGTAAGAGTAACTACAAGAATAAATGAAAACGATTTTAGTAATATGCTTTGGAGTTGCATACACGAGGGTGGGCATGCGTTGTACGAGCAAGGTTTGCCAGCAGAAGAATATGGAATGCCACTTGGAGAATATTGCAGCCTTAGTATTCATGAAAGTCAGAGCCGTTTATGGGAAAATTGTATAGGTCGAGGAAAACCCTTTTGGCAACACAATTATGGATTTTTACAAAAAAGCTTTCCTCAACAGTTAAACAATATGCCACTTGAAAAATTTTACAAAGCTATCAACAAAGTTCAACCCTCTCTCATTCGTACAGAGGCAGACGAACTCACTTATCACTTTCATGTAATGATACGCTACGAAATAGAAAAGTTATTAATAGAAGGCACGATAGTTGCAAAGGAAATACCAAACTATTGGAATGCATTGTATAAAAAGTATTTAGGCATTACCGTGCCCGACGATGTGCAAGGTTGCTTACAAGATGTGCATTGGAGCCATGGTAGCTTTGGCTATTTTGCAACGTATAGCATTGGTAGTTTGTATGCGGCCCAATTTTATGCCAGTATTACACAAACCAATCCAAACCTACAAGCAGAAATAGAAATTGGGAATATAGCCCAAATAAACGAATGGTTGAAAATAAATATATATCCTCATGGAAGATTCTACAATTCACAAAGTTTATGTACATTTGCGACCAACAAATCATTGGATAGTAATTATTTCATAGATTATGCAACCGCAAAATTTGGACTAATATATGGCTTGTAAACTACTTCATTTACAAGAAATTAATAAAAATTGACATGTATTAAATTGCTGTTTCTTACGCTTACTTCTTGCATATTTTGAAATAACTTATATATAGTTGTTTTACAGCACCATTACGAAAAAAAGTATTTCGTTTTTTTGTGAGTGTTTACACAATATTTTTTACAAAAATGTGTTATAGTAGTTGAGATTAATACTCAAATAGTGCAATTTTTTAATAACCATACCACAATTTACCCCAAACTAAGCACAAATTCGCTGTGCAAAAAAGTATTTTTAGTTACTTTTTTGTACCTTATTAGTTTTGTGGCTTCAGCTCAGTTGAAGGCAAAATTTGGCGCTTTGCCAGATTCTGGTTGTGCGCCATTAATTGTAAATTTTCATGATTCTTCAACTGGTAATCCTGTTTCATGGGAATGGACTTTTGTAGGGTCGGGTACTTCTGCTTTGCAAAATCCTTCTGCAACATATTTTAATCCTGGTACATTTACTGTAAAATTAATTGTAACTAATGCTGCGGGTGTAAAAGACACACTCGTTCAGCAACAATATATAAAAGTTTTTGCACAGCCTACAGTAAATTTTACTGCCACTCCCCGCAATGGCTGTTTTCCTTTACCGGTATGTTTTACTGACAATAGCATTGCTGGTGCTGGTATAATTACAAATTGGTTGTGGGATTTTGGAGATGGTACTAGTTCAACTTTACAAAATCCATGTCATACATACACTGCATCTGGCAATTACAATGTTTCGCTTAAAGTAACTAATTCTAAAGATTGTTATAAAACAAAAACACAAATAAATTATATAAATATTAATACCGGGGTTCATGCAGCTTTTACCAATAGTTCTCCTACAGGTTGTACAGTACCAGAAACCATTAATTTTCAAAATCAATCTACAGGCACAGGCTTGTTAACTTATCTTTGGAACTTTGGTGATGGCCTTGGGCTTCCATCTACGTCAACCTTAACTTCTCCTACGCATACTTATGCAACAGCAGGTGTATATACAGTACAGCTTATAGTTACAAATGCTTCAGGTTGTAAGGATACTATAAGGCATACCGATTCTATAGTTGTAGGATTGGTAAATGCTAATTTTACTATTCCTGCAACAGCATGTGTTGGTTCGTCATTTTCTTTAATAAATACATCTGGGCCTACACCCGCATCAGCCATTTGGCGTTTTGATGATTTGACTACCCAAACTGGTATTAATACTACTCATTCATTTGCTACTCCAGGTCTTCATTCAGTAAAATTAGTATCTAATTTTGGAGCTTGTTCAGATTCTATTGTGCATACAATAAATGTGTTACCAAAACCATTAACAGCATTTACTGGAGATGTATTGGTTGCATGTAAACCGCCACTTACTGTAAATTTTAATAACACTACAACTGGTGCAGTAAGTTACGAGTGGCATTTTGGTGATGGTGGTACATCTACCCAGCAAAATCCTACTTATACTTATAATACAACAGGTTTTTTTACAGATACACTTATTACAACTAATGCAAATGGTTGTAAGGATACTCTTATAAAAACAGATTATATAAAAATAAAAGCTCCAACAGTTACTATAAATAATTTACCACAACAAGGCTGTGCACCTTTAGCATGGACATTTAGTAGCACTCCAAATTCTGTTGTGCCAATAATTGGATACGAATGGTTTTCTAACGGAGTATTATTTTCTACAGCATCTAACCCAAGTCATATTTTCCCAGTTGGTGAGTACGATATAAAATTAGTTGTAACAACTGTCGGTGGATGTACAGATACAGTAATTGTGCCTAAAGGAATAAAAGCTGCATTGAAACCAGTTCCATTATTTACTGCTACTCCGAGGGTAGTTTGTGCTTTTAATCAAGTTTGTTTTACTGATTTAAGTACTGGAACCATTGATCTTTACGATTGGGATTTCGGTGATGGCGGTCATTCTTCATCGCAAAACCCATGTCACATGTATGAAGATACTGGTTACTTTACAATAACGCTTATTGTGGGTAATAATGGGTGTAAGGATACTTTAAAATTAATAGATTATATATATGTAACACCCCCAATTGCAAAATTTGATGTTATAAAAAATTGCAATCAACACTACATAAGAACATTTAACAATACTTCTATTGGTGCAGATACATGGACATGGAATTTTGGTGATAACACTACTGAATCTAATATTTATAGTCCAGTACATACTTATACTGCAGTTGGTACCTATATCGTTACACTTAATGTACATAATAATGTAACTGGTTGCGATCATGTAAAAACAGAAACAATAATTATTGCAGAGGAATATGCTATTTTTAATGCATCATTACTTGAGCTTTGTAAAAATACACCTACTGTTTTTACTGCCACATCTGCACATGCTATACCAGATATTGCGAGTTATGATTGGGATTTTGGTGATGGTACAATGCCACATGGTACTGGTGCAATTGCTTCACATACCTATACACTTGCAGGTGCATTTACCTGTACACTAATTATAACAGATGTAAATGGTTGTAAAGACACCCTTGTTAAAAATAATTATATAAAAGTAAATGGCCCAACGGCTAATTTTATACCTTCTATACCTGGTACATGTTTAAATGCTGCCATTAATTTTACAGATCAATCTGTAGGCGATGGTACTCATCCAATAACAGAATGGAAATGGGAATACGGCGATGGACAATTTGATATTTTGTCAAGTCCTCCATTTTCGCATACATTTAATAGTACAGGCATTTTTGGTGTTACATTAATTGTAAAGGATAGCTATGGTTGTACAGATTCTATTGTAAAGCAAAACATACTTACCATATCTAAACCTAGGGCAGATTTTTTTACATTGGATACTATTTCATGTCCTAATAAACCAATTTTATTTGGCAATTCATCTACAGGGCCTGGTTTAGTATATGATTGGAATTTTGGAGATGGTCCAACTATTTACCATGGTGCTACACCAACACATTTTTATGTAAACCAAGGTATTTACACTGTTCATTTAACTGTAACAGATATGTATGGATGTGTACATGATACTACAAAAACAGCATATGTTATTATTAAAGATCCCGTTGCTGATTTTGACGTTAGTGATTCTGTAAGTACTTGCCCTCCATTGATTGTACAGTTTACAAATCATTCGCAGTATTATCAGTTTTATAGTTGGGACTTTGGAGATGGTTCTGCTCCGCAATCAGCCACCTTAAATCCATCTCATTTTTACAATACAGCTGGTACTTTTATTGCCAAACTTACAGTAACTAGTGCTGGAGGTTGTGTATCAGTAAAAAAAAGAACGATTGTTGTACGTGGTCCTCAAGGCTCGTTTACTTATTCTCCAATTATTGGATGTAAGCCGCTATTGGTAAATTTTGTAGTCAGATCTATTGATGCCATTACTACTGTGACCGATTTTGGCGGCGGAGTTGTTTCTTCTACTTCCGATTCTACTTTTTCGCATCTTTACACCGATTTAGGAGAGTTTGTACCTCAAATAATTTTGAAAGATGCTGCAGGGTGTACGGTTCCTATAACTGGTGTAGATACCATAAAAGTAAAAGGAGTAAATGCAAAATTTGATAGAGATACTTTGTTGAGATGTAATAGCGGTAGTGTTATTTATACAAATCAATCTACGGCTAACGAATTTATAACTGGTTACGAATGGAATTTTGGAGATTCTGGAGGCGCATTTACTTCTACTGAAGTTTCTCCTACACATTTTTATGCAACAACAGGTTTGTACTATCCAACACTAGTTGCACATTCCGAAAATGGTTGTACAGATACACTTGTATCATCGGTTCCAATTAAAGTGGTAAAAACACCTGAAATATCCATTACGCAATCTGCCAATAAATGTGTGCCATCTACAATGAGTTTCCAAGGTGTTTTACTTAATGGAGATACATCCCTAATAGACTGGAAATGGAAATTTAGTAACGGAGTACTAGTTAATACTCAAAATATTAATGCCCAACTTTTTAATACAGCAGGTGTTTTTAGTGATACACTTTATGCAAAAAACATTAGCGGTTGTAGAGATACAGCATATAGCACTCATGAGGTATATCCAAAACCAGTAATTGATGCTGGAGCAGATATTACAATTTGTCAAGGTACTGGACAAACAATAACTGCTACAGGCGGAAGTACATATTCATGGAGCCCATTAAATGGTTTAAGTAATATCATTGCGAATTCTGCAACAGCTATGCCAGATTCTGCTACAAATTATACAGTTACTGGTACATCATCATTTGGTTGTGTAAATACTGATGTTGTAAAGGTAGATGTAAGACATCCATTTAATATGTCACCTGGGTCTAATGCTACAGTGTGTGAAGGATTTGGTACTACTTTTACCGCTACTGGCGCAGTTACTTATACTTGGAGTCCATCTACAGGGTTAAACACTACAACAGGACCAACAGTAATAGCTAAGCCAACTACCACTACAGATTATGAAGTAGTAGGAAAAGATGATAAAAATTGTTTTAGTGCTACGGCAAAATTTAAAGTAAAAGTATATCCGGTGCCTACTGTAAGTGCTGGGCCAGATAAAACGATAAATGTAGGTCAGTCTGTTACGCTTACTCCAACAACTACTGGTGGTGTAACAAATGTGGTATGGACACC
>JAYTGY010000301.1:0-1869 GCA_043733065.1 Ferruginibacter sp. | reverse complement strand
TAAACTAATTGCTACAAATACCCTAATAAATGATTAAAGTTTTTTATTATAAAATAACAAAGGTTTGGGAGGAGGAGCAAAGATTAGCTTATTTGGCATTATTGCCCAGTGCTATGCAAATAAAAATAATAAAGTATCAATCTTTAGAGGAACAACAAGCCAAAATAATTGGAAAACTATTACTGCTAAAAGCTTTGCAATCATTTAATACAAAAACTTCTTTGAAAGATATTGAATATGATAAAAAAAGTAAGCCTTACACCAAAAGCAATATTCAATTTAGCTTAACGCATAGCAACAAATTAATTGTAGTGGCTGCATCAGAGAATAGGGAAGTTGGAATTGATGGAGAATTTATACAACCCATCAATATGGTAGAAATGGAAAAATTCTTTGCACATAAGGAATGGGAAATTTTACAAAACAACAATTTTGATGTAAATATATTTTATACCTATTGGACAAAAAAAGAAGCCGTTTTAAAAGCTAGTGGGCTCGGCATCTTTGGTGAATTTGATACAATAGAAATATTAAATGACGAAGTAGAAATTGACAAAGGAAAATATTTTCTTTATCCACTTAGTTTTGATAACGATTATAAAATATCTTTAGCAAGCAATAATAAAAATGAAGAAATAATTATTTGCAAAGTAGAAGATAGAGAATTTTAATTTTTTAGAAATATGATCAATTGCATAATCTATTTTTCAATCTAATGCATAATCTATGGCATAATAAAAGCCAAATTGAAATACAAATTTTCAACGGAGCGTCGCCAATGAAGTTCAATCAAAGTTCTTCCGCCCGCTAACAAAAAAACATTCAGCAAAGCTGAATGTTTTTTTAATCTTAAATATAAAAATCGTACATCATAAATTTCTAAGCCACCGCTTTCCCCACCAAATCCGCAGCTTCACTAAGCAAAATAGCGCTCTGCACTTTCAATCCACTCTCATCTATTAATTTTTTTGCCACATCAGCATTGGTACCTTGCAAGCGCACAATGATGGGTATGTTTATATTGCCAATACTTGTGTAAGCGTCTATAACGCCCTGTGCTACTCTATCGCAGCGCACAATACCACCAAAAATATTTATCAAAATGGCTTTTACTTTAGGGTCTTTCATAATAATACGAAAACCAGCTTCCACCGTTTGTGCATTTGCACTACCACCTACATCCAAAAAATTTGCAGGCTCACCGCCACTTAGTTTTATCATATCCATGGTAGCCATCGCAAGTCCCGCACCGTTTACCATACAACCTACGTTGCCATCAAGCTTTACAAAATTCAAATTAAATTGTCCTGCTTCCACTTCCGTAGGATCTTCTTCGCTCACATCTCTCAAAGCCAAAATATCTGCATGACGAATAAGTGCACTATCATCCACATTCATCTTACAATCCACCGCAATAATTTTATCATCGCTTGTTTTAAACAACGGATTTATTTCTAACATACCACAATCCAATCCCACATATGCATTGTATAAATTGGTAACAAATTTTGTACAGTTTTTAAAAGCCTCACCACTCAATCCTAAATTGAAAGCAATTTTTCTTGCCTGAAAACCAAGCAACGTCCCACTAGGGTGAATCCATTCTTTAAATATTTTTTCGGGTGTATCATGCGCCACATCTTCAATATTCATACCGCCTTCGGTGCTGTACATTATTACGTTTTCGCCTTTTGCTCTATCCAATAAAATAGATAAATAAAATTCTTTCACAGGGTTTGGCCCATCATAATATACATCTTGCGCTACCAATATTTTATTCACCACTTTTCCTGCTTCACCAGTTTGAATTGTAACCAATGTACCGCCCAATAAATTGGTGGCAATTTTAGTAACATCTTCTGCATTTTT
>JAYTGY010000300.1:0-9933 GCA_043733065.1 Ferruginibacter sp. | reverse complement strand
TCTCCTATTTGTTCATTTGTGTATCCATGTATGTGCAAATTTGTTGTGGTGCTCTTTTGTTTTGGCAAATTACCAACAAGCGTTGCATTGTTTATTACTTCTTCCGCCATTTTTCTGTACGTAGTCCATTTGCCGCCAGTTATAGTAATCATCTTGCTTTCAGAAATTATTATTGTATGATCTCTTGCCAACAACGATGTATTTTTTGCTCCCTTCCTTTTTACCAATGGCCGCAAACCTACAAATACAGATTTTACATCGCTGCTTTTTATATCTGCCGATAAACATTGATTCAGGTTTTGCAAAATAAAATTTACTTCTTCTTTCAATGGCAAAGGTTCTATATCAATTTTATTTACGGCCGTATCTGTTGTTCCTACAATTACATGGTTATGCCAAGGCACTGCAAACAAAACCCTGCCATCACTTGTTTTGGGCACCATCAAAGCTTTATCGCTTATAAAATATTTTTTTTCAATAACAAGATGTATCCCTTGTGATGGTGCTACAATATTTTCACCATCATTTTTATCCATGTTCATTATATCATCTACAAAAACACCAGTTGCATTTATAATCACTTTTGCTTTTAGTTGATATGTATTTTTAGAAAATGCATCATCGCATACTACGCCAGTTACTTTATTATCTTCTTTTAATAATCCCGTTACTGCCATGTAATTTAAAACCGTTGCGCCATTTTCTACAGCCGTTTGTGCAAGGTTTATAGCAAGCCTAGCATCGTCAAACTGCCCATCAGTATATATTACAGCGCCGCATAAATTTTCAGTTTCTATTTCGGGCAAATATTCCATTGCCTTTTTTGCAGAAACAATATTGGTATTTCCCAATCCTAATTTTCCACTTAAGGCATCGTAAATTTTTAAACCAATACCATAATATATTTTTGCCCACCAAGTATAAGTCGGAATTACAAATTGCATTTTAGTAGATACATGCGGTGCATTTTTTAGCAACAATCCTCTTTCTTTAAGTGCATCTCTCACCAATTTTATATTGCCTTGTGCCAAATATCTTACGCCACCATGCACCAATTTTGTAGCACGGCTACTTGTGCCTTTTGCAAAATCAATCCGCTCTACCAATAAAGTTTTGTAACCTCTACAAGCCGCATCCACAGCAGCACCAAGCCCTGTTGCACCACCGCCAATTATTATTACATCCCACACTTTATCTTGTTGCAATTTATGCAGTTCTGTATTTCTATTCATTTGTTGTTAATGTAGCTTTCACTGCTTTTTTCCATCCATCCATTAAAGCATTTCTATTTTCATCTGAAGTGTTTGGTATAAATTTTTTCTCTACTTGCCATTGTTCTTGCAACGATTCTATACTACTCCAAAAGCCAACAGCCAAACCTGCTAAGTATGCAGCACCCAACGCTGTCGTTTCTGTTATCATTGGTCGTACCACAATAGTGTTCAACATATCTGCTTGAAACTGCATCAACAAATTATTGGCTGTAGCACCACCGTCCACACGCAATTCTTTTATACTAATATTGCTATCCGCTTCCATAGCTTTCAATACATCGCAAGTTTGATAGGCAATACTTTCTACAGCTGCTCTTGCAATATGCGATTCATTACTCCCACGTGTAAGTCCTGTTATACTTCCTCGTGCATCTTGGTCCCAATACGGCGCACCCAAGCCCACAAATGCAGGCACTACATACACACCCTCATTGCTTGTAACTTTTGCTGCCAAGGCTTCTACATCAGCAGATGTTTTTATAATTCCCAATCCATCTCTCAGCCATTGCACCACTGCTCCTGCTACAAACACACTTCCTTCCAATGCATATTGTGTAACGCCATTTACTTTCCAGGCAATGGTTGTAAGCAAATTATTTTTCGACATTACCATTTCCTCACCAGTATTCATTAGCATAAAACAACCAGTACCATATGTATTTTTTACCATGCCAGGTTGTGTACACAATTGCCCAAAGAGTGCCGCTTGTTGGTCGCCAGCTATGCCAGCAATAACAATTCCATTTAATGGCTCTAGATTTTCTACATGACCATACACTTCACTACTGCTGCGTATTTGCGGCAGCATATTACCAGGCACATCAAATAATTTTTCCAATTCTCCATCCCATTGTGTGGTGGCAATATTGCACAACATGGTACGGCTTGCATTGCTCACATCTGTTACATGCATGCGGCCATTGGTGAGTTTAAAAACCAGCCAACTATCAATAGTTCCAAAACATAATTCTCCCTTTGCTGCTTTTTCTCTTGCACCAGTTACATTATCTAAAATCCATTTTACTTTTGTACCACTGAAATATGCATCAATAACCAATCCTGTTTTTTGTTTAATTAAATCCGAATGACCATTGACTTTTAGCTCATCGCAAAACGATGCCGTTCTTCTATCTTGCCACACAATAGCATTGTAAATTGGCTTGCCAGTATTTCTATCCCATACCACGGTTGTTTCTCTTTGGTTGGTAATGCCAATGGCAGCAATATCTGCAGCTTTTAAATTTACTTTGTGCAATGCTTCTACTGCTACTAAAAATTGTGTGTCCCATATTTCAATAGCATCATGCTCTACCCAACCTGGCTGCGGAAATATTTGAGTAAACTCTTTTTGGGCTACAGAAATAATTTCGCCTTTTTCGTTGAAAACGATGGCACGACTGCTGGTTGTACCTTGGTCTAAGGATAAAATATATTTACTCATTTTTTAATTTTTATTTTTTGTTTACGGGCTGAAGAACCCTGATTGAACTTCATTGGCAAATAGGATTTTGTTATTAATGGGCTTTTAATAAAAGCCCATTAATAACCTCCGTTGAAAATTTGTTTTTCAATATAGCTTTTATTATGCATTAGAAAAAGAAAATTTTATTTTTGGAGTAATTTCTTACTCTAATAAGCACACAAAACTATTCATTTTTGAATAACAAATGTGAAAAAAAGCGTATAAATATAAAAGATACGTATATTTACAAAAAAAATAAAACAATGACTACTAAATTAAATTTAACCATTGATGAAAAAATTGTAGCAAAAAGCAAACGTTTTGCTGCTACACAAAATACATCTGTTTCAAAATTGGTAGAAGAATTATTAATAAAACATATTGATAAAAACAAAGAACAAAAAAAATCAGATTTTATAAAAAGAACAGCCGGAATGGTAAAAACAAAACAATTTGACTTAAACTCTGAAAAAACTACTGCTTTAAAACAAAAATATGGCTTATAAAATATTTTTAGATACCAATATCATTATTGATTATTTTATTGAAGATAGACCCGAGCATAAAAATGCAGTAGAACTTTTTGAAAAAATTATTGGAGAAGATGTGTATGCCTATACCTCTGAAACGGTTGTAAATACAGCGGCTTACTTGTTAGTAAAATATATTGCGACTAAAAAATTGAAAACAATATTAGACGAATTGTTGCATTTCGTACAAATCTTGCAAAGCAATAATAATACTTTTCACAGAGCATATCTTTTGGATAATAATGATTTAGAAGATTCCGTTCTATACCAAATTGCGCTTGAAAACGAAATAGATTATTTTATAACATCTGATGTTGGCTTGTCAATAAAGTTACACTCTAAAAAATTACCTGTTATAAATGCAGCAAATTTGCTAAAAAAAATTTAATCCATTCCTAACTATTCATAACCGCTCCGCCATTAATATCAATAGCCTGCCCTGTAATAGATTGTTGGTTTAATAAATAATATACCAACGCTGCTATTTCCTCGGGCTCACTCATTTTTTTTAATGGCACGCTTTGCATAGCAATATCATAAAACTCATTTTTAGAAATGCCAATACCATCTGCTATGCCTTGCAAACCATTTTGTGCCATATCAGTATTTACCCAACCTGGGCAAATGGCATTTACCAAAATATTATCTGGTGCATATTGTACAGCCCAACTACGCATAAGCCCCAGCAAGCCTGCTTTTGAAGCGCAATACGCTGAGTAATTTGCCACACCAAGCCGTGCCAATACAGAAGCCGTAATTAGAATTTGCTTGTAAGTATTTTTACTACGTTTTAATGCATCTAAAAAATATTGCACAGTTAAATATGTACCAGTAAGATTTGTTCCAATAATTTCATTCCATCTATCATTTTCACCAAAATTATTTTCACCACCCACGCCAGCGTTTGCAATAATGCCATCCAAAACTAAATCGGCATTTTGCTGCACGATATTTTTTAAAGAAATATCATTTGCTATATCTGCAACAAATATTTTGTGATTTCCATTTTTCAATAATGACAAAGTTTCTTTTAAATTGGCTTCGTTTCTACCCATTAAAAAACAATGGTGCCCATGCTTTGCAATTTCAATTGATATGGCTCTGCCAATTCCGCTTCCTGCTCCTGTAATTAAGTAATTCATATTATGTTTTAATTTTTGTATTGTCAGCCTGAGGCACTCATAAAACAAATTTTAAGATCTTCCCTACAAAATAGGGACAGGTTGCAAATGACATAAAGAAAAAGTTATCCGCAGCTTCGCTGCGAAAAATGTGGTTTGCCACAGGCGCAAAGGCACGAAGTAGAAAAAATGCTTCTCATTTTTCCTTTGTGTCTTCGAGACTTAGCGGCTAAAATTAGTTTTTGTAAAAAATTGTTTTATAGCCTTTCAGTAAACATGTCATTAGCAGCTTGTCGGATTTGAAGAAGCACATCGGCTTCGACAAGCTCAGCCTGATAGCATTATTATTTAAAAATTTACTTCTTCAAAAACCCAATCAACCCTTTAAAATAATTTTCCTGATCATCCCACATGCTGCAATGGCTGCCGTTTGTACAAGTAACCAAACTTCCATTCGCAAATTTTTCGCTCATCATTTTCATAAATTCAGGATCCATCGTATCGTTCATACCACGTATAACTAAAGTTGGTATTTTTATTTTAGGCAAGTCCGCCGTTCTATCCCACAAAGCCAAACGCCCACTAATACCAAACTCCGATGGTCCTTGCATAATTGTATATACTTCTCCATTTAAATGACTAAACGCTCTATCTATTGCTTCTGGAAATGGATATACTTGGCAAATATGTTTGTTATAATAATTGTTCAGCAACAAATTCATGTAGCGAGGATTGTTGGTCGTTTTTGTTTTTTCAAAATATAAAATACTATCCACAATTTTTGGGTCCATCTTTTTTTGCAACACATCTTTATTGTATGCCGCATAAGCAGGGCAACTACTCATCATATTGCTTACTATTAATCCTTTCATGTGTTGTTGATATTTTAAAGCATATTCTATAGCTAAAATTCCGCCCCAACTATGCCCAAGCAAATAAAAATTTGTGCTATCTAAATGCAAGGCTTGGCGCACTTGCTCTACTTCTTCTACAAACCGTTCTGTGGTCCACAATGCAGTATCGGTAGGCTTATCGCTACGGTAGCTACCTAGTTGATCATAATAAATAAATTCGATACCCTCTTGTGGCAAAAAACTTTCGAAGCTTTCAAAAAATTCATGGTCGCCACCTGGCCCACCATGCAATAACAATACTTTTATTTTTGGATTATTACCAAATCGTTTTGTCCATACATTAAATTTTCCTTTGGGTGTGTTGATAGATACCATTTGTACACCGCCAGTTTTTACAGTACTTGTGTCATTGGTTTTAAAATAATCTTCTACAGTTATTTTACTTTTTGAAGAATTGCAAGAAACAAAAATCAAAATAGCTAAAATGAAAATAAAATTTCGCATAAAAAAGGTTTTAGAAATATGAATTTACAACGCATTATTCTAATAAAATTTTTATTTTTCTACTTTTGATTTCTATCATTAAAAAAATCGTATTATTGTTTACTAAAATATACATATGAACCTAACTAACGACGAATTAAAAAATCATGCATTGCAACAACTAAGCACCTATAGCAAATGGGGAGAGTCTGTAGGGGTAATACTTATAGCTGCTATCATCTCTGCTGTGGCTGGGTGTATTCCATTTGGAAGTTTATTAATTTTTGGGCCAATGGCGCTTGGGATGCAGGGTTATTTTTTAAGAGTTTCTCGTAATGGAGATGCTATTTTAAATGATATGTTTGATGGTTTTAAAAATTTTGGCAATGCATTTGTTGCTAATTTTTTATCGATGCTTTTAATAATCTTAGCTGCAATTTTATTAATTGTGCCAGGTATAATTGTTGGATGTGGTTATTCTCAAATAAATAGAATAATGCACGATAACCCTAGTATGAGCGGTAGAGATGCAATGAAAGCAAGTTGGGAATTAATGGATGGTAAAAAAATGGATTTTTTTATTTTAAACCTAAGTTTTATTGGATGGGCAATATTGTGCATATTTACAATTGGTATTGGTTTTTTATTTTTAGCACCTTATGTAAATGTTACCAATTCTAAATTTTACGACGAAATAAGTGGCCACGGCAACGAATTAGTAGATTCGATTGGGCAAGATATTAAAGTCGTTTAAAAATTAATTATTCGCACAGTTTTATGGTATCGGTATTTTTATAACTCATCTGCAGTTTATTTATTTTATTGGCTTTATTGTAATACAAAATAAGAATGCCATATTTGGTTTGAAAAGCATCCCAAGAAACATCTTTCATTTTTGGATAGCCAAGCAATTTAAATAAACTGCTTCGGCTTACACCCATAAGTTGTGGAATTAATTTGCCTTTAAAATTTTCTTTTACTTCTATATAACCTCTATCATTATAAAAATAAATACCCTTATCGGCGTAAAAAATTCCGCTGCATTTTGTAGCTGTGGGCTGTTCCACTGCTTCTGTAAAACATGGAAAGAAATTTTTCACTTGTCCTAAAGTTGATTTTGTTGTTACTGCATTATTTAAAATACCTTCCAACACATCTACTGAAAAAGTGGGGCACATGGGTGTATTAGTTTTTAATTGTCCATATGTTACTTGCACAAATACAAGCACAACAAATCCAAAGAAACTTTTTTTCATATTTATCGGTTTTTAAAACGCTACAATCGTTGTAGAATAATGATTTTTGATTGTAAAGCAAATTCCTTGCCACCGAGAAACTATTTTTTACATTTAAAAAAAAATATGAATTTGGCTATAGTTTGTATTCAGAAAACTAAAGCAATTATATTTAACAATATGCAGTATTAAAGATTATTACCTAAAAAAAGCATTTCTTCTAAAAAATAAATACTGGTAAACAATAACAATAAATTAGCTATTTGCATTTCTATCGTCCCGTGAAATACTTCTACAATATTTGTATCTATTTTATTTTTCTTTTCTACACAATTAATAAATAGTTGCTCGGCGTCATTACTTACTATTAAGTTTTTATGTGTGGTATCTTTTCCTATTGACATTTGCGTGCATTCGTAATTCTTATCCCCCATTACAATTTTACCATAAGCATTTAAACCTTCTTTCTTTTTTATGCACGGTTTATAATACCCAACAACTTTATTATTTATTTCATTTGTTATTATTCTTTTTCCTTTGGCTGGTAAATGTGTAATGGAATACATTTCCAACTCCTCATTTAAAAAATTAAAATAATCCATTTTTGTTGTAACAAAATATTGCCCTACTTCTTCTTCATTATCTAAAACTATGTAACGTTCATTAGTAATAAAATTGCCGTATTGAGGTTTGGGTATTGAGGTTATTATTTTTGAAAAATGATAGGTCATTTGTTGCTAATTAATTAAAAAGGATTAGTAAACTTATACACAAATTTTAAAACAATTACTAAAGTTAAATATACTTATTTTATTAAAAATTAAATCCTTACCTCAAATATTATTCTAAGCTATGGATGGTTATACATATATTTCGAAATAATTAATTACTTCCCCACTGTTTAAGGTTTCCTTTTTATCGTACAGTACAATGATTTTCTTATATTTACTCAAATAATAGTGTATGACAACCAAAATTAAACTAGCTATCCTTACGATTTTTGCATTCGTTTTTTCCATAAACAAATTAGCTGCTCAAGCTACTTTACAAAATGGATATTATATAGAAATTAAAAACGTAAATAACAAAGCACTTGCTAAAGAAATTGAACTATTGGTAAAATCCAAACCTACTGTTTCTTTTTTTTCGGGATATAAAATGCCTGTAGCATTTCATTTATTAAAGACCATAAAAAAAATTGACAAAGCAGAATTTGTAGATTGGCTAAAACCGCTTGGCTTAGAAGTATTGGTTTTTGAAGAAAAAGAATTGACAGCAAAATTTATCATGTCTAAAAAAAGAGGGAAATCTAAAACTGAAAAAGATGATTTACGTACCAAGAAAAAATAATTACCCGTTACCATATTAATACTGATTATGAAATTAATTTTTACCATTTTATTTGCTTTTATTGCAAATACTTTTTACGGCCAAACATTTAACAACACCACAGGAGGCGCTATTCCTGATGGTGCAACTACTGCAACATGTTATCCTATAACTGTATCTGGTGTTGGAAATATAAATTCCATTACTGGTTTAAAATCTGTTTGTTTAAATATTACGCACCCCTTAGCAAGTGATTTGATTATACAGCTCAAAGCTCCGGACGGAACTTGGATTACTTTGAGTTTTGAAAATGGCGGCTTTGTTGGTAGTGATTATACAAACACTTGTTTTAACATGTCTGCTACAAATTCAATAGTTTTAGGAAGTGCTCCATTTACTGGCACTTTTATTCCAGAAGGAAATATTGGATGGTTCAATAACAATATAAATGCTAATGGCGTTTGGAGTCTTTGTATTCAAGATTCATATGCAGCTGATATTGGTGCCTTAAACAATTGGTCTCTAACATTTGGTACTGGCCCTGCTCCTTATCCAGGAGTAGGGTGCAATGGTAATGCCGTAGCTAGTCCTTTTTGCCAATATGCACCAGGTATTTGTAATTTGAGTGGTTATTGTGGCAATACTTCAGATTCATATGCGCCACCGTATGTATGGCCACAATTAGAAACTGCTTTTGCAAATTGTACTACACCTGCACCCTCTATCGAAAATAATTCTTTTATAAAATTTGTAGCTTCTGCGGCCACGGCTACCTTTAATGTTAATGTTACAAACTCTCTAAATGGAGATGGTATTCAATTTTTAGTTTTTAGTGGCGGTTGTGGGAGTGGTGCAGTAAATACATTTGGATGTTTAAATCCTATGCCACCTGGTTTAAATATTTTTACTGCAACAGGATTAACCCCTGGCAATACTTATTATTTAATGATTGATGGTTTTGGTGGTGATGTTTGTGATTATACTATTACTGCTACAGCCGGCGTAAATATATTAAATGTAACACCTGCTTCTGCTACCATTTGTGCAAGCAGTGCAGGCATTCCTCTAACTGCTAGTGGTGGTAATGGTTCATATGCTTGGAGTCCTGCAACTGGCTTAAGCGCTACTACAGGAGCTACAGTTACTGCTACACCAATAGCTACTACAACTTATACGGTTACTTCTGGTTCTATAGGTGCAATTGTTTGCCCACTTACAAAAAATGTAATCGTAACTGTTTCGCCCAAACCAACCGTTACCGCTCCTGCAGCTGTTTGCGTTGGGAGTACAACAACATTAAGCCCAACTACAGGTGGCACTTGGGTAAGCAGCAATACTGCTGTAGCTACTGTTACAAACGGAGGAGTAATTACAGGTGTAAGCTCAGGTAATGCTACCTTTACTTTTACAAATACAACTACTACTTGCAGTAACACAACAAGTACTGTTACTGTAAATCCAAAGCCAACAGTTACAGCTCCTTCTTCAATATGCATGGGCATTACCGGTATAGTTAACCCCACTTCTGGAGGTACTTGGACAAGTAGCAATACTGCAATAGCTACAGTTACAAATGCAGGTGTAATAACTGGTATAAGCCCAGGAACTGTTACTTTTACTTTTATAAGTACCGCTACTACTTGTA
>JAYTGY010000299.1:0-1578 GCA_043733065.1 Ferruginibacter sp. | reverse complement strand
ATCTATTTTTCATGAGGCGGAAGAATTAATGCAAACTACAAAAGCAATTATTTTAAAAGCGGCCGATGAAAGAGTAGAGGCTGAGTTGGTTATAAAAGGTGAAAAATTTCCGTTGGTTATTCAAAAAAATGATGAACGAAATTTTGATACATCGTGCATGTGCACAGAAGCCATGCACCCGCTATGTGAGCACAAGGTTTTATTGTTTGTACAATTGCTACACAACTATGGCGCCGATTATTTTGATAGCATCAGAAATTGGGATAAAGAAAAAAATAAAATTCTTGGCATATATGGCTATAGCCTTGCAGATGATCTTACGGGTAAATTTGAATTTACATACAAAGATGGAAAGCCATTTTTAAAAGTATTAGATACTTCTATTAAAAGAGTTGTGGCCACCACACCCACTGAGCCTGTGCAGTCTTACAGGGCTGCATCCAATTTTGTACCTGTAGAAAATACGCAGGTACAACAAGCGATTGTAAAACAGAAAAAAAGATTGCGCCTTGGTTTGGTTTTTAATTTTAATGCAAAAAATTATCCCGGTTTTACTGTAGAAGCTATACAAGGTGAACCTGATGAAGACAATAAAAAATATTTAGGAAAAACGGAAAAGCTTGACCTTACCAAATTTGTAGATGTAGAAGATTTTTCGGAAGATGATAAATTGCTTTTTCAACAAGTAAGAAAATTACAAGAGCCCGAAATAAATAAATACCTCAATCGTAACTCGCCATTCAGTGGTATTTGGGAAAACATTATACATACCGATGGCGAAGATTTAGCAGACGAAACCAAAACACTCATCACAGAATATCTTCATCCAAAATTGAGAAAAATTTTTGATGAGCAATCGCACAATCCATTTTTATTTATTTTACCATTTGCCAAATCATTAAAAACGGCACATTTAAAAGAAACAGAATGCAGCGATACTTTTTTATCGCCGGTATTTAAAGTGCAAGTAAAAAAAAATGCATACGAAATTTCGTGCATGGTAAAAATAAATGGCGAACCAGTTTCTTTTTCCGAAAACAAATCGCCCAGCAGTTTAATTTTTTTGCATGAAGATGTATTATACACTTGGCTAAAAGCAGAAGATGTAATGCAAGCCGAAAAGTTTATTAAAGAAGGCAACATTGCAGTAAGCAAAAAAAATTGGGCCGAAAAAATGCAAACCTTCATTTTACCACTTACCAAAGAGTACGAGGTAGAGTTTGATAAATCATTGCTGAAAGTTGTAAAAGTTTCGCAACCAGATATAAGATTGATGTTGCAAGAGCGGGGGGAATATTTATTGTTTCAACCTGTGTTTTCTTACAAAGGTTTTGAAACAAAAGCTGGCGATAATGAAACACTAATTATACCCGACGGCGATAAAATATTACAGATAGAGCGCAATAAAGATGAAGAAGATGCTTTCATGAAAAAGCTCGAAAACCTTCATTCGGGTTTTGTAAAAAAACAAGAAAATGGTAGCCTTGTTTTAAAAGGTGCAGATGTGCTGCGCAACAATTGGTTTTTTCTTTTTGTAGATGCTATGAAAGAAATGAAAGTGCCAGTGTTTGGTTTTGA
>JAYTGY010000298.1:0-10926 GCA_043733065.1 Ferruginibacter sp. | reverse complement strand
AATACTAAATACAAAGTACTATATGAATGAAAAAATAGATGTAAAATACGACGAGGATAATATACGAAGCCTCGATTGGAAGGAGCATATTCGTTTGCGGCCTGGTATGTATATTGGAAAATTGGGCGACGGAAGTAGTCCGGATGATGGTGTGTATGTGTTGCTGAAAGAGGTAATTGATAACTGCATTGATGAACATGCCATGGGTTATGGCAAACATGTGGATGTGACGATAGCGGATAAAACCCTTACGGTACGGGATTATGGGCGTGGAATTCCGCTGGGGAAAGTGGTGGATGTGGTGAGCAAAATGAACACGGGTGCAAAATATGATAGCAAGGCTTTTCAAAAAAGTGTGGGCTTAAATGGTGTGGGTACAAAGGCCGTAAATGCATTGAGTAATCATTTTAAAGTGACGGCGTATAGAGAGGGAAGAGAGAAAACGGCGGAGTTTGAAAGAGGTGTGTTGGTGAAAGATAGTAAGGAAACGGCGAGCAAAGAAGAGAACGGAACGTTTGTAGAGTTTACACCTGATGATTCTATTTTTAAGAATTTTCATTTTGTGCAAGAGTATTTGGATAATCAGTTTTGGAACTATTGTTTTTTGAATGCGGGCTTGGTGATGAACCTTAATGGCAAACGCTATGTAAGCAAAAATGGTTTATTGGATTTGTTGCAACGTAAAACAAATGCAGATGAAATTCGATACCCAATAATACATTTAAAAGGAGAAGATATTGAAGTAGCCATAACGCATGAAAACGGCTATGGCGAAGAGTATTACAGTTTTGTAAACGGACAATTTACTACACAAGGCGGTACGCATTTGGCAGCGTTTAGAGAAGGGTATGTGCGTACGATTAGAGAGTATTTTAAGAAAGATTATGATGCATCGGATATACGTGGGAGTATATGTGCGGCGGTGAGTGTACGTGTGCAGGAACCTGTGTTTGAGAGTCAAACAAAAACAAAATTGGGCTCGCAATCTGTGAGTGAAGGTGGTGCAAGTATGAAGAATTTCATTTATGATTTTTTGCATAAAGAGCTGGATAATTTTTTACATAGAAATCCAACAACAGCTGATGCATTGCGCAAACGCATTGAGCAAAATGAAAGAGAGCGTAAAGAATTGGCAGGTATAAAAAAGCTAGCCAATGAGCGTGCAAAAAAAGCCAACTTGCACAATAAGAAATTGAGGGATTGTAAGTTTCACTACAATGATGAAGCTACAGGAAAGGATAAAGATACCGTTATTGAAAAACAAAAAGAGAGTACAATTTTTATTACCGAGGGTGATAGTGCTAGTGGCAGTATTACAAAATCTCGGAATGTGAATACACAAGCAGTGTTTAGTTTGCGTGGTAAACCACTGAATTGTTTTGGGCTTACAAAAAAAATTGTTTATGAAAATGAAGAATTTAATTTGTTGCAACATGCATTGAATATTGAAGAAGGGTATGAGGGATTGCGTTACAACAATATTATTGTAGCTACCGATGCCGATGTGGATGGGTTGCATATTCGATTGTTGTTGATGACTTTTTTCTTGCAATTTTTTCCTGACTTGGTGAAGAATGGGCATTTGTATATTTTAGAAACGCCATTGTTTAGGGTAAGAGATAAAAAGGAAACGATTTATTGCTACGATGAATCAGAGAAACAAGCAGCAGTGAAAAAGATTGGCTCAAAGCCCGAGATTACTCGATTTAAAGGGTTGGGAGAAATTAGTCCGGAAGAGTTTGCAAGATTTATAGGTGTAAATATGCGCTTGCAACCACTTATAATGGAGCAGGGAGAACACATACAAAACTTACTCGAATATTATATGGGGAAGAATACGCCAAGCAGACAAGAATTTATTATTGATAATTTGCAAGT
Organism: Ferruginibacter sp.; assembly: GCA_043733065.1. Taxonomy (GTDB): domain Bacteria; phylum Bacteroidota; class Bacteroidia; order Chitinophagales; family Chitinophagaceae; genus Ferruginibacter. The sequence continues at coordinate 9,048 of JAYTGY010000298.1, read as the reverse complement.
GGAGATTGATGATGCGGTGGAAGTGGAGGAAGTGGGGAATGGGTAGTAGCAAGTGGGAAGTGGGAAGTGGGAAGTGGGAAGTGGGAAGTGGGAAGTGGGAAGTAGGCAAAAAGCAGTTCGCAATTTGCATAAGTATTTTATAAAAAGCAAATTTCTTATTAGTGGTAATTAGTGTTATTCGTGGCAATAATAATTCACGAAGTGAATTATAAATTATTTAAAAAAATTAGAAGCAAAAAGGAAGCGTAATATAAAACGATGTTTGAATTTCATAAAGATAGAAAGGGATATTTTGATATGCAGATTTTGAATGCAGAGAAATATGTGTTGCCTTTTATTGAAGAAAAATTTACCATACATGCAGGCATGCGTGTGCTAGAAATTGGTTGTGGCGAAGGTGGCGTGCTGAAAGCCTTTGTAAATAAGGGTTGTGTAGGAGTGGGTGTGGAGATGGAAGAAACTCGTTTGGTAAATGCACGGTTGTGGTTGGCAAATGATTTGGGTGTTGGTAAAATCACTTTTTTTTCAAAAGATATTTATGATACCACAGTAGAAGAATTGGGTGGAGCATTTGATATTATTGTATTAAAAGATGTAATAGAGCATATACATGACCAACAAAAACTGATGGCATACATGCAAACATTACTTACAGAAAAGGGTGTAATATTTTTTGGTTTTCCGCCTTGGCAAATGCCTTACGGTGGTCACCAACAAATGGCTACAGGCAAGTGGATGGCTAAAATGCCCTACTATCATTTGCTACCTACTTTTTTGTACAAATGGATTTTGAAAGTAAATGGTGAGCATTGGCCATTTTTTATAGAGATAAAAGAAACAGGAATTTCTATTGAACGATTTGAAAGAATTTCGAAAAAAACTGGATTTACTATTTTGTGTGAAACACATTATTTGATAAACCCCATTTACGAATACAAATTTGGGATGAAACCCAAGAAACAAGTTGGTTTGATAAAAGCAATACCATTGGTGAGAAATTTTTTTACGAGTTGTGTGTATTATTTAATTCAAAAGAAATAACAAATCTGTTCAATCCTTTCAATCCGTGTAATCCGTGTTCTAACATTTTAAAATAATTTTATATAAATGATACATATAGTTTTTAACGAAGCAGATATAAAAGTACTCCAAGAGGCAATAGCATTAGATGAAACATTAAAAGGAGAAGTAATACAAATAAAAGATGATTATGCTGTAGGACCATTAAACAATATTTATGTTGGCGAAGGTATTGAAGATAGAAGAAGATGGTGGCATGAAGTGCTTATTGGTGGCGACTATGAAGGCAGTGTAGAAAGCGGCGATGTAGATGATTATAAAACCGCAGCAACATTGGTTGGCACATTGAGAAGAGATGAAGAAGAAACCATTTGGATATGGGCTGCACAAAATAAACATGATGTGTGCGGTTATTATTGGTTGCTTAACTACATGAAGGAGTTTCAAAACAGGGTATTTATTTTGTACCTAAATAATTTGCCATTTATAAATGAAAAAGGAAATATTTTTTACCCTGATTGGCTACATCAAATACCTGCAAAAGAATTTTTGAAAGCAAAAAAACTGGCTAGAGAAATTACGCCAAGCGAATTTGAAGTGGATCCTGATGAATGGACAAAAATATGTGAAGAAAACAAAGGTGTACGCTTATTGGAAGGAGGGAAAAAATTACTGCAAATGGATTATGATTATTATGATGCAGAATTAAAAAAGTATGTAACAGGAGAGTGGCAAAAAGCATCAAAAATTATTAATAACTTTTTAAGTAAAGCAAAAAATACCACTGGCGATGCGTATTTGTTGTGGAGGTTAAAAACATTGGCAGCACAACAGGTTTTTGAAACGCAAGGAGGGGTGAAGAATGTGAAGGATTTGGAGTTTAAGGTTGGATAGGGGTTTTTGAATATGGAAGTGTTTTTTGAAAAGGCAAATGTTCAATAATCAATGCTCAATGTTCAATTTTCAAATTGTTAAACTTGAGGGTTTATTCTGAATGGGATTGTGTTTAATAAATAAGGTAAATGTTCAATAATCAATGTTCAATTTTCAAATTGTTAAACTCGAAAGTTTATTTTGAATATGGTGATGTTTAATAAAAAAAATACTTTATATGGCTACTAAAATTTACGATTTAGAGGATAGATTGGTAGATTTTACTTGTAGAATGATAGATGTGGTAGAGAGTTTGCCAAACAATAGAGCAGGAAATTACATAGCGGGGCAATTGATAAGAGCTTGTCATTCTCCCACATTCAATTATGGAGAAGCATAAGCAGCAGAATCTACAAATGATTTTATACATAAGATGGGCGTTGTTTTAAAAGAATTGAAAGAATGTAGAACTGCATTGAAAGTTATTATTAAAAAAGAATTTATAAAGCCAATAAAAAAACTAGAGGGTATTTATAATGAAACTGAAGAACTTATTGCAATAATTGCAAAAAGTATTGTAACAGCAAAACAGAATAAAGAAAATAAGAAATAAATGGTTTGATAATAATACGCTCAAAATTAAATAACGATGCTCGAATTAAAAAATTTGAATATTGATTATTGAACATTGAATATTGAGCGTTTTCTTAAAAAAACTTGAATTATTAAAATAGTCATGGCAAAAGCAAATAAAGAGGAGTACCAACACAGCAACACCGGCATCGGTGGCCAATACAAAACATGGTTTTTGGATTATGCAAGCTATGTAATATTGGAGCGTGCAGTACCCGCAATCGAAGATGGGCTAAAACCTGTACAACGTCGCATACTTCATGCTATGAAGGAAATGGATGATGGCCGTTTTAATAAAGTGGCCAACATCATTGGGCAAACGATGCAGTATCATCCGCATGGAGATATGAGCATTGGCGATGCATTGGTAAACCTTGGACAAAAAGATTTACTCATAGAAACCCAAGGTAACTGGGGTGATGTGCGCACTGGTGATGACGCCGCTGCACCTAGGTACATAGAGGCACGCTTGAGCAAGTTTGCGTTGGAAGTTGCTTTCAATGCAAAGACTACGAACAATCAATTGAGTTATGATGGTAGAAAAAATGAGCCAATAACTTTACCAATGAAATTTCCTTTATTGCTTGCTCAAGGCGCAGAAGGAATTGCAGTAGGATTAGCAACAAAAATTTTGCCACACAATTTTTGTGAATTGATTGAAGCATCAATAAAATATTTGCGTGGCAAAAAATTTGAATTACTTCCCGATTTTTTGACTGGTGGCATAATGGATGCTACAAATTACAATGATGGAAAGCGTGGTGGAAAAATTCGTGTAAGAGCTATCATTGAAGAACTCGATAAAAAAACATTGGTTATTAAAAGTGTTCCATTCGGTGTTACAACCACCAACTTAATGGAGAGCATTGTAAAAGCTAACGACAATGGTAAAATAAAAATAAAAAAAGTAACAGACCTTACTGCTGCTGATGTAGAAATAACGGTAGAACTTGCAACTGGTATTTCTCCCGATATTACCATCGATGCCTTGTACGCATTTACAGATTGTGAGGTTTCTATTTCTCCAAATGCATGTGTGATTGCGGACAACAAACCTGTTTTTCTTACAGTAACAGAATTATTAAAAGCATCTGCAGATTATAGTAAAGATTTATTGCTAAAAGAATTGCAAATAAGGTTAGCGGAGCTACAAGAAAAATGGCATTACACTTCATTAGAAAAAATATTTTTTGAAGAAAAAATATATAAGGAGTTAGAAAAGAAACACGAAACTTGGGATAAAGTTTTAACTGCTATTGACAAAGCTTTTGAGCCTTTTAAAAAACAATTAAAGCGTGAAATTACAAGAGAAGATATTGTAAAACTTACCGAAAAACCCGTTCGTAGAATTTATAGATTAGATATTGATGAATTAAATGCCCAAATAAAAAATCTGGAAGCAGATATGAAAGCTGTAAAGCATGATATTGCAAACTTGACGGATTATGCAGTGGCGTATTATGAAAATTTACTAAAGAAATTTGGCAAAGGCAAAGAAAGAAAAACAGAGATTCGTGCATTTGATACCATACAAGCAAAGTCCGTAGCCATTGCCAATATTAAGTTATATGCCAATTTTGCTGATGGTTTTATTGGTACAGGTTTAAAGAAAGATGAATACATTGGTGAAGTATCTGACTTGGATGATATTATTGCATTTACCAAAGCAGGTATTATGAAAGTGGTGCGTGTGAGCGATAAAACCTTTATTGGAAAAGATATTATTCATGCGGCTGTTTTTCAAAAAGGAGATGAGCGTACTACTTATAATGTAATATATGTAGATGGAAAAACGGGTACAAGTTTTGCAAAACGTTTCAATGTAACAGGCATTACACGTGAGAAAGAATATGACTTAACCAAAGGTACTGAAAAAAGTAAAGTACACTATTTTACTGCCAATGCCAATGGCGAAGCAGAAGTAGTAAAAATAATTTTAAGCCCAAATTGCAATGCTAAGAAAAAAGAATTTGATTTTTACTTTGAAGAATTAGAAATAAAGGGTAGGGGCTCTATGGGCAATACGGTTACGAAGTATCCAATAAAAACGGTACGTTTTAAAGAAGCTGGAAAATCTACATTGGATGCAAAAAAACTATGGTACGATGATAAGTTTGGCAGATTGAATGTAGATGAAAAAGGGATCTACCTTGGTAAATTTGAAGCGGAAGATAGGCTAGTAGTTTTTTATAATGATGGCAATTATGAAATGATAGACCAAGAGCTTACACAGCGTTTTGAAATGGATAAAATATTGGCTATACAAAAATTTGGAGAATATAAAATTTACTCTGCTGTTTATTTAGATGGAGATAAAAATCAATACAACGTAAAGCGTTTCAAAATAGAAACGACTACATTAAACAATAAATATTTTTTCATAAAAGAAGGAAAAAATAATGTGCTTACGGCTATTTCATCTGATGAATTACCATTGCTAAATGTAAAAACTGGCAAAGGGCAACAAGTAAACAATGTAAAGTTTAAAGTAGATAAGCTAGTGGAAGTAATGGGCTGGAAAGCCATAGGCAGCAAGTTGATGGACTTTAATAAAAATATAGAAATGGAATTTGTGCAGCCTAAAGAGGAAACGAGTCAGCAGGATTTGTTTGAGTAGATTATTTCTTTAAATCGATGTTTAAATGGCTCACTTTGGTGGCCATTTTTTTATTTTAACAAAAAAAATTTTTTTATCAAAGTAAAGATCTATAGATTGCACTTAACTTATAAGTTAATTAATTGCTTGCTGAAATAATAAAAATAGAAGAAATTAGTACTAACAATGTCACATTTTATACAATAAAATTTGATGGTAAGAGCGTTTCAGAGATTATAGATTTTTATAATAGGATGGAAATGGAGGAAACAAACATTGAAGAATTAAATGTTATTGATGCTACTATCGAAGAAATTGGAGTAAGAAAAGCTTTACATAGATATTTTGCCAGGGAAGAACAAGATGCAAGTGCTTTACCTCCATATTCTTCTAATTATATTGAAAATTTAGAGGGAGATTTTGGAATTAGATTGTATTGTGTAGTTTTAACTGAAGAGATAGTTTTTTTACTAAACGGAGACAGAAAAAAGACTCAATCTGCTCAAAATGAAGAATCAAATGTTAGCCGCTATTTTTATATGGCTAATAGTTTATTTCAAGAACTTATTAATGATAAATTGAAAGGTGAGATAAGTTGGGAAGAAAGCGGTCAATTAATTTATGAAAATGATTATTTAGTCAATATTAAAGGATAAAAGTATGAGTGAATTTGCAAAACTACAAGAAAGACGTACTAAAATACCTAGTGATACGAAACGATATGTAAAAAAATCTTTAGATATTTTAGATCGTTTGCATGAATTAATTGAGGATGAAAATATTCTTCAAAAAGAACTTGCTTTGAAATTAAATAAATCTGAATCTGAGTTATCAAAGTGGTTAAATGGAGTGCAAAACTTTACAATAAAAACTTTGTGTAAGTTAGAGAATGCGCTTGGGCATGATATATTTATTGTACCATGTAAAAAGAATAAAACAACTGAATTACCTATCCAAACAAGAAATTTAAGAGGAAAATTGCATTTTGCTAAATTTATTGAAGTTGAACCTCCAAAATTATTAGAGCAAGAAAACATTAAATACGCATTAGTTGCTTAATTATGAAACAATTTGAAGTTATAGATTTAAACCTTGAGGAAATAAAGGTTGAAAATGCTAATATTGAAAACGTCCAAGACGATTTCAATGAAAAAACAATTGACTCCAAAATATCTAAAATAAAATTTGGATTGGGGTTTTCAAAAGGTTTTAACATTGAATTCCAAAAAGTTAAAATTCAGGTTTTTATAGACATTTTAATATTAGATGAGAATGAAATGGAATTAGGAATAAATGGAAAATTCACAATTAGTTTTCTGTTTCATGTTGAAAATCTGAAAGATTATATTGAAAGTCAGCAAAATGATAGATTTATCATGGATACGAATTTGAATGGCTCTATGTTAAGTACAGCATATTCTACCTGTAGAGGTATTGTTTATACCAGATGTTTGGGTACAGTTCTTGATGATGTAGTGCTTCCAATTAAGTCATTAATTGATTTGTTAGAAATTTCAAATCTTAAGGATAATGAAGAAATTGATAATTAGACATTGTCATTCAAGGCGATTCTAATAAATATAAAATATGTCGTAGAATGAATTTTGACACATTAAATGAATCTTAAAATACGTAAAATGTGATAATGTTGTCGAAAATGTAATTATTAAAAAACTCCCCAATAACTCGGGGAGTTTTCATTTTCAACAACCATCTATAAACCTACCAAAACTAATTTTTATTGAATGTTAATGTCTTTTGCACCTGCAAAAGCATTTTCTTTTTTGGGTAAATCAATTTTAAGAATACCATTTTCGTAGCGAGCTACAATGTTTTCTGTTTCTATCTTTTCATTAAGCGTAAAACTTCTTTTAAAAGATTTTGCAGTAAATTCTTTGCGAATTGTTTTTTCATTTTCTACAACGGTTTCTTCTTTGTGCTCCGAACTAACGGTAAGAATGTTGTTGTCCAGTTTAATATTGAAATCTGTTTTTTCATAACCTGGTGCAGAAAGTTCTACGAGGTACATTTCTTTTTTATCTGTAATGTTTACAGGCGGATAATTTAATACATCTTCTCTAACGGCTTTACTAACGGCTGATGGAAACTCAGTAAATATCTCTTTCATTAATCCATCTAATGAGCGAAAATTGTTGTTTACTTTTACGTACGACATGTTTATTTGTTTTAAGTTTTTTAAAATGTGATGATGTTTTCTATTATTTCAAATTGTATTCCATTCATTTTTATAAGCCATAATGGCGTTTTTCTATAAATGCGTATGTCATAACGGCACAAAAATATTAACATGCCTGTAAAACTTGCATGATTTGATTTGCAGAATAGGGTGTAATTTTGCAGTCTAAAAAAGAAAATATATGTATCCAGCAGAAATAGTAATTCCGATGAAAGAGGAGTTAACTGAAAATGGTTTTAAAGAAATGTTGAACGCAAATGATGTAACAAATACATTAGCTGAAAAAGGAACAGCTTTGGTAATGATAAATTCGGTTTGTGGTTGTAGTGCAGGTACTGCACGCCCAGGTGTGTTGATGGCCGTACAAACAGCCGAAAAAAAACCGGATCATATTGCTACAAGTTTTGCAGGATTTGATGTAGAAGCTGTAAACGAAATTCGTAAACATTTAATGCCTTATCCGCCATCATCACCCGCTATAGCGTTGTTTAAAGATGGACAACTCGTACATATGATAGAGCGCCACATGATAGAAGGTCGCAGTGCACAAATGATTGCCGATAATTTGAAAGGCGCATTTGCTACACATTGTAATTAATTATTGTAGATATTTTTAGGTCATCGTATATTGGTTTCATTGTTGCTTTATCAATCAACATAAATAGGAAACCATGCACGATGACTTTTTATTATATTGCACTACTCTTAAAATTTCTAAATACAGCTAATGTATCCAAATTTATATTACGTTTTTAAAGACTGGTTTGGCCTTGAATGGCAATGGCTCAAAATTTTTAATACGTTTGGTCTTTTTGTGGCGCTTGCATTTGTAGTGGCCGCAATTGTATTAAGTGCCGAGCTTAAAAGAAGAGAAAAACTTGGGTTACTTCATCCTTCTGGCGAAACTATTGTAGTAGGTAAACCTGCAACACTGCTCGAATTGTTTTTTAATGCTGTTGTTGGTTTTATTTTTGGAGCAAAACTATTGGGTTTAATTTTTAGTCGTGTTGCTGATGAAACGCCGCAGCATTATTTACTTTCTACACAAGGAAGTGTAATTGGTGGTTTATTAATGGCAGCGGTACTTGTAGCTGTAAAATGGCACGAAAAAAATAAACAAAAATTAAAAGTTCCTGAAACAAGGCTGGTGCGCATTTGGCCGCACGATAGAGTAGGAGATATTATTATTTTGGGGCTAATATTTGGTATTCTTGGAGCAAAATTATTTGATAATTTTGAGCATTGGGATGTGTTTATGAAAGATCCCATTGGGCAATTGTTTTCGGTAAGTGGGCTTACTTTTTATGGCGGATTAATTTTAGCTTCTATTGCCATTTGTTATTTTGGTTATAAAAAAGGAATAAAAGTTTCGCATCTTTGCGATTCGGCTTCTATGGCTCTGATGTTAGCTTATGCCGTTGGTCGCATTGGCTGCCAAGTATCTGGCGATGGTGATTGGGGTGTATACAACAGCGCATACGTAAGCGATGCATATGGAAATGTTTCTGTAGCTGCCCCTGGCGATTTCGATAAAATGCTGCAAAAAAATGCTACTTATTTTTTAGAAGGAAGAGCTACTGATTCATCAAAATATGCTACAACAGATAGAACGTATCCATCATTAAAAGAAGTGCCACATCAACATATAAAAGGCGTTTCATTTTTACCAAAATGGATGTTTGGTTATAGCTATCCGCAAAATGTAAACAACGATGGTATTCCAATACCA
>JAYTGY010000297.1:0-8373 GCA_043733065.1 Ferruginibacter sp. | reverse complement strand
GTACCACAATATTCTGTAAAGGAAATTGGCACGAGTACACATACAGGCACACATGTACATTTTTGGCCCGATAAAAGTATTTTCAATACAACAGTATATAAGCGTGAAATTATTGAAGCTCGTATGCGAGAATTGGCTTTCTTAAACAAGAAAATAAACATCACTTTAAACGATGTGAGGGAGCTAGAAGAAGATGGAAAAACATACAGCAAAAATTTTTATAGCGAAGGTGGCATTGTAGAATTTGTAGAATATTTAGATAAAAAAGCAGGGCGTAGTCCACTCATACCAATTGTAATTTATTGCGATGGGTACGATGAAAAAAATAATGTAGTAGTAGAAGTAGCCATGACCTACAATGCAGGCTACTCCGAGCATTTGTTTAGTTATGTAAACAATATTAATACGATAGAAGGCGGTACACACGTAGCTGGTTTTAGAAGAAGTATTACCCGTGTATTTAAAAGCTATGGCGAAAAAAATGGCATGTTTGAAAAAGCAAAAGTTGCCATTGAAGGAGATGATTTTAGAGAAGGTATTTCTGCCATTATTTCTGTAAAAGTACCCGAGCCACAATTTGAAGGACAAACAAAAGGCAAGCTTGGAAACAGTGAAGTAAGTGGAATTGTAGATAGTACATTGAGCAGGGTTTTAGAAGCATATTTAGAAGAAAATCCTAAAGATGCAAAAACGATTATTCAAAAAGTAATTCTTGCTGCACAAGCTCGTGCAGCTGCAAAGCGTGCAAGGGAGTTGGTGCAACGTAAAACGGTTTTAGTGGGTGGTGGTTTGCCAGGTAAATTGGCAGATTGTTCAGATAAAGATCCGGGTCGTTGCGAATTATTTTTAGTGGAAGGAGACTCGGCAGGTGGAACTGCCAAGCAAGGAAGAGACAGAAGTTTTCAAGCGATACTACCATTGAGAGGTAAAATACTTAATGTAGAAAAAGCCATGGAGCATAAAATTTACGACAATGAGGAGATACGAAATATGTTTACCGCTTTGGGTGTAAAAATTGGCACATTAGAAGATGCAAAAGCTTTAGATATTTCTAAATTGCGTTATCATAAATTAATAATAATGACGGATGCCGATGTAGATGGAAGCCACATTGCTACATTGATAATGACATTTATTTTTAGATATATGAAAGAGTTAGTGGAGCAAGGTTATGTATATATTGCACAACCACCATTGTATTTGGTAAAAAAAGGAAAAGAACAAGAATATGCTTGGAACGATGAAGAACGTAAAGCATTATCTATAAAAATTGGTGGCGGAAAAGAAGACAGCGTAAACATACAACGATACAAAGGTTTGGGAGAAATGAACGCAGACCAATTGTGGGAAACTACGATGAACCCTGCAAGCAGAACGCTTAAACAAGTTACCATTGATAGCCTTGCAAATGCAGATAGCGTATTTACTATGCTAATGGGCGACGAAGTACCACCACGCAGAGAGTTTATTGAAAGCCATGCGAAATATGCTAAGATTGACGTTTAGAAAGTATTGAGTATTTAGTATAGAGTATTTAGATTAGCCCGATTAATTTCGGGCTTTTTTTATTGGTTTATGCAACAGAAATTAAAAATTGATTGTCTAATAAAAAAGCAATCGCATGAAAAAATTATTTGGCGCATTATTACTGCTGTCATTTTTTTCTTGTAAAAAAGATAAACAAGATGATTTATCTGCAACTGGTTTAGTAGGAAATTGGAGAGCCATACAATGGCAAAATGATATTGGAAATGGAAGTACTCCTTTTACTTATATTCCTGCTCAATATAATTATTACATGAATTTTTCAGCAAGCAATAATTTTGAAAGTAATTATTTTCAAATAGCAAATAAATTTGACAAATTCAATATCGTTGACTCTGTAACCGTTGTTTTATACAAACAAAACACTACTGATAGTGCAAATATTTGGTACAGTTTTGAAAACGAAAAACTCGTTATTGCATTTCAATGTTTTGAAGCATGTAGGCTAAAATTAGTACGCAATTAAATTTACATTTTATCTCTTGAAAAATAATACTGTACAATACTGTCTTTTATAAGCCATGCATAAATGCTATATTTACCGCATAAAAAGCATTTATGGATAACAACGATATACTAAAAAAACTACGAGTAGCCCTTTCATTAAAAAATGATGATATTATAGAAATACTTTCGCTAGTAGATTTTCATATTACCAAAGGTGCGCTCGGCGATTTATTTCGCAGTCCAGATCAGTCTGGTTATGTGGAAGCGCAAGACCAAGTGTTGCGCAATTTTTTAAATGGGTTAATTATTTATAAGCGTGGTTGGAAAAATGAGGATGGGAGTTATACGGCTTATGTGAAGAAGGGAAACGAAGAATAAAAAAGATAGAAATATTTTTTAAAAAAAAGATGTGATTTCAATTTAGTAAAACCACATCTTTCTTATAAAATAATAATTATTGATTTAATAACGATAAACCTTTTATTCCTAAAGCCCTACCGTTTAATATTAAAGTATAAATCCTTTTATTGGGGGCAGGGTTTAGCCCAATTAAATTTATAATTGATATAGTTGTACCCACTTGTCTAATCTGAATTGTATCATTTGCTACGCCAACATATGGAACAAAATTTGTAACATCCGCAACGCTTACATTGCTAAAAATATTTATTCCTTTTTTTACAGAATATACATCTAGGGCAGGAAGCGGATTGGGACTATAAATAAAATTTGCAAACCGTATTAATGGGATAGTATCACTTGAAAAAGATATATTATTTTTTACCGTTTTTTGTTTTACAGTAGTAGAAGTATCATACATAAAAATAGAATAATCCGCATCTGCATCAAAAGCTTGTGTAAAATTTAATTGACTTTGAGTAGTTGTTGGTAGGGTATCTTTTATTAATACCTGATGCGTACCTGGCGTTACAACAAATCTGTAAGTTGTTGGTAATACTGCCGCAAAAGCCAAAGCGCTCCCAACTATTGGCTTACTATCTAAATAAATATAATTACGAGATGTAGAAATTGCAGCATTATAAACTTGTACTGTAGCATTTCCAGCTGTTGTAGTGGTAATAGCAATTGGATCACTGTTTTTTGTGCAACCTATAATACATATTGCATACACAATTATTAAAATAAATTTTTTCATATTATTCATATTATTTTGATGAGATATTATTTGCTTATGGTTCAGAAAACCACATACGTTTTGTATGATAATCTGTTTGGTCTGCACCAATTCTTATTAATTCATTTAAGTTCCAAACATATTCTGAATTGTATCTTGGCCTCACTCTGTAAACCAATTTGCCATTATTATTTGGATATAGATCCGTACCGGTTGGTACCGCAAAGTCCACATAAACCTGCCTTCCAGTTCCTACTTCTTGATCTGTATAATGGTAGCGCCTCATATCGGTCCATGTTTCTAAAATACCATGCCCCCAAAGTGCTATATATTTTTGCAGCATAATATGAGAAAGTGATAATGCAGCTGGAGTAGCTGGGGTAACTTTTAGATCTGACATGTAAGCATTCTTCATTGCAGGTGTTATAACATTTGCCACTGGCACATTGGTAGCAAATGTACTAGTAAGCATATCAAAATCTTTAGTAATAGCATCTGTATATGCTGCCAATGCCATGGTTTTATCTCCTTTTCTATAAGCCGCTTCTGCTTTTATAAAAGCTATTTCTGTAGCAGTTAATACAGGAAACGGTGCGCTATTTCTAAATATAAATCTGCAATTACCATCGGTAGCTGGAGCTGCGTTATTAAGTGTTGTTGCTTGGCTTCCACCCCAAAAATTTTCTGGTCTATCATTAGCAGCCAATACGTTTTGTCCTTTATTCATAGGTACACCTTTAATAGTTCCGTTTGTATTTCCTCTGAGTATATACATTGACCTTGGGTCTTGCACAGCATTAAAAAAAGTTCCTGTTCCATTCATTAAGTTCGCAATAAATGTAGATTGTCTAAATGCAGTTTCTGTTCCTACAGCTGCACTACCCAAATTTCCTCTGAGTGGTCCCCAAAAATTATTTGTACCACTTACACTTGTTCCTGCAAATTTAACCATGGCATTATCTGCATTAGAAGTGATAGATAAATCGCAATATTTAATGACAGAATCTGCACTATAAATACTCTTATTACTCAAATGCTGAAAACTTCTGGCCATAATTCCATAAACAAACTTTTTCCATTTAGTAACATCGCCTCCGTAAAAATATTGATCGCCAATGGCTAAATTACTTTGGCTACTACCGCCATCTGTTCTATCTAAATTACTAATAGCTTCTCTGCACAATTGTCTTACATAATTATATACATCCTCTTGAGTATCGTATTTAAAAGTTAGTTGATCAGTTTTAAATGCTTCTTTTAAAATTACATCTCCATGATAATCTGTTAACCCTAGCCAGCTCCATGCTAAAATGGCTTTTCCTACCCCTGAATAATTCCATTTCTCTTCTTCCTCTGCCCATTTAATCATATTATTACAATTCTGCCCAATATCGTAGTAATGAATTCTCCAAAGCGACCCAGCATTATCACTGGCACCAATAGTGCCACCCATTTGATCGTACTGCCCACCACTACTGCAAAAAGCAAAATTTTGTACATACTTTCCTACAAAACGCCAATCGTTTAAGGGGCCATGACCTGCAGAATTTCCTCCCATACAAGATATTAATGGTGGCAATAATTGCTCCACAGGTATTCTTACATCTGCATTGGGATTTTGATACGCATCTTCAATTTTTTTTGTGCAACTATTAAACATTAAAAAAGTAGAAATGGCTGCTACAAATAATGATGATATAAATATTTTTTTCATTTTTATACTTTTAATTAAGTAAATAAATTTAAGATTAAAATCCAATTTTAAAGCCAGCGTTAATACTAATAGGGTTAGCGGTATTTCCATAATCAAAACCCCAAGCTCCAACACCTCTAGAGCCTGCTGTATTGGCATTTGATGCAGGATCGGCGCCAGTATAATTTGTAAAAAGTAATAAATCATTACCAGTTACAAAAGCACTTAAACCAGTTACACCTCTAATTTTTTTGTAGATAGAACTTGGAAATAAATATCTAATAGTAGCTTCTCTTAATCTTACCCAATTCACATCTTTTTCAATAAACTCTTCCTCAGGCATATTAGTAGTATAATACGTTTGTGTATATGCTGGTATTACCGAAATAGTATTTTGAGTAGGTGTTGCCGAATTTTGTAACCCATCATTTAATACACCTTTTACAACCCGAGGAGTATATCTATTATCCGTTCTTTTACTTAATCCAGCTTGTGTTAAATACATTTCGTTTGCATTAAATATATCGCCACCAACTTTTGCATCCCATAAAAAACTTATCATTAAATTTTTAAACTTAAAACTGTTTAACCAGCCCAAAGTAAATTTCGGATTTCTATCGCCATGCACTTTAAAAGATTGGTCTATAACTGGAAGCCCAGATGAGGGATTAATTAAAATATCGCCATTATTATTTCTTAAATAACCAAAGCTAGTAATTCCCGTTGTTGGTGCGCCTTTAATTAACCCACCTCTAGCATTATTAAAAACCCACGAATCAGCAATATAAAATTCAGGAACATTATCTGGCAATTCCAGAACTTTATTCCACATATGATTATAATTTAATTGAGATTTCCATATTATTTTTTTTGATTTAATTGGTGTAAAATCTAACGACACTTCTATGCCTTGGTTTCTTGTAGCGCCTACATTTAATGTATTTAATACATATCCAGTTCCATAACTTGCTCTAAAATTTTCAGCAATTTGTTTCTCATTTAAAGTATTATAATAAGTTACATCAAAGCCAATCCTGTCTTTCAATATTCTTGCTTCGGTACCTATTTCGTATGTTTTTTGAATCTCGGGTTCTAATAAAACATTATTATTTGTAAAACCATATGCAAATCCTCCGCCACTTGAGGTAACACTATTAAATACAGATTGATTGGCATACGGTGCAGAAGATTTTGCAGTGCTAGCAATAGAAGAGCGTATTTTCCAATAATCAACAATATGATTTTTTTTCATGAATGGAAAAATATCGCTCAAAATAACACTTACACCAGCAGAAGGGTAATTATAGTTTCTAAAATCTTTGGGGAATATTGATGATTGTTCAAAGCGATGTGAGTAGGTAAGAAAAATCTTTTCGGCATAATTAAAACTAACCTCCCCAAAAAATGCAAGTTGGCGAGATTGCACATAATTGGCATCGCCATATTTTAATCCTCTGTTCAACCTTAATCTTGAAGCAACTCTGGTAGAGTTACTATCTCCAGATAATAACAATAAATCTTGTTGGCTCACAACAACATTATTTTTCACCATTTGCCCAGCAGTATTTACAGAGTCAACAATGTTTGTACCAAACAATGAGTACATATCTTTTCTATAATCTTGCCACATATTGCCCAGCATTATTCTACCTGAGAATTTTTTTATTTTCTTTGTAGCTGTAGCAGTAATTGTGTGATTATATCCTTTGTAATCTATATAATAATTATCTAAAGTTCCTCCTTGTGCTTTCGTTAATATGGCTGATAAAGGGTGGTAAAATGACCATCCATCTGAACTAAATTTATCTATACCAAAAATGCCATTTAATGCCAACCATTTTGTAGGCTTAATTGTAACTTTTGTATTGGCAGTAATTCTTTTTGTTACATCTCTCCCTTTATTATATTCCACACTAAAAAATGGATTATCTAATTCTGAATTTGGAGATGCAGAATATAACAATAACTTTTTACCGTCGGCAGACTCAAAATTTGTGGCATCATTTGTAGTGGGCCATACGAGTAGGTTTAATAAATAACCGCCTGCTCCTCTTTTAGGTTTATCATTAGTACTATGTGTAAAAGTAATTGATGGAGCAATAGTTATGTAGCGATTTATATTTGCACTATAACTTAGTTTATAAGATATTTTTTTGAAATCATTATTGGGTACAATGCCAGTTTGTGTGAGAAAACTTGCTGAGCCTCTAAATGAATATTTTGTATTTCCTGTTTCAAAAGATAAATTATGGTTTTGTGTAAATCCTGTTTGAAAAAAGTTATGCAAATTATCATATTTAGCTGCGTTTGGATCTTGAGCTGGGCCAAAATAAGTAAATACATTATCCCTCACTCCATTTGTTCCTGCCGCCCAATTGTCTGAAACAGTAGCAAAATTTGTTAATTTAGATATCCTAAAAGAGTTATCATATGTAAGCGTTCTTTTACCATCTGTTCTGCCTTTTTTTGTGGTAATGATTAAGGCACCCGAGCTTGCTTGGCTGCCATATAGCGCAGTAGCCTCAGGTCCTTTTAACACAGTAATATTTTCAATATCATTCGAATTTATATCTGCAATTCTATTTGTATAATCAGTATTTCTATTAGAAGTTTGGTTTGCATTTCTACTCGCAGTTTCTACAAGTCCAAGACTAGAGCCTGAGTTGCTTGTTTCGTTTACAGTTGAATTATCCATAATTACTCCATCCACAACAAAGAGCGGCTGATTTTCCAAAGCCAAAGAGTTAAATCCCCTAAGCACAATACTAGAAGATGCGCCTGCCATACCACTTGTAGAATTTATCGTGAGCCCTGCAACTCTGCCATCTAAGGCATTCAAAAAATTTTCTCGTTGTGATTCTTGTATCTCTGCTCCCTTTACTTTAGCTGCAGAAAAACTTAGCTCTTTTGGATTTTTTTTAATATCCATTGCAGTTACAACTACTTCATCGAGTTTTGCATCTGCAAATTGTAAAGAAATAACATAATTGGTAGCTTCTTTTATTTTCAAATTATTGCTAGCATAATTTACAGAACTAATTGATAATATATCTCCTTTGTTAGCATTAATAGAAAAGTTTCCATTGGCATCTGTTATAACACCTCCTTTTTTTCCTTTTACCACAATAGATGCTCCTTCTATTGGCTTGCCATCTTGAGCATTTATTATTTTACCAGTAATGGCTTGCCCCATTGTAAGCAACGGTACTAACATAAAAAGTAAAGCAATAAATCTAATTGTAAATTTTTTCATAATTAGTTTTTTTGTTTGATGTTTTGTTTGATTGATATCTCCTATTTAACATTTCAATAACATACTAAAAGTAAAGTAATTTTTTAAAAGGCAAATATAAAAATGACTATTTTTTTTAAACGGTAATCTTTATTTCATCAAATTAGCTTACAAATATTTGTAATATAATTAACACTGTTTAATAAAAACTTAGATAAAATATTATTGTTGTCCGAGATAATCATTATTCCCTAAAATTACATAATTGAAAGTATTGTAAACACTCAAAATTGAAACTCGGGCATAAAATGGGGGTGTATT
>JAYTGY010000296.1:0-1917 GCA_043733065.1 Ferruginibacter sp. | reverse complement strand
ATTGGGAAGTTTAAGGCAAAATAAATATTACACCGCTTTCTTCTTAAAAACATTATTATAAATAGCCTTACCCCAAGCAAAAATTTTATCCTTATTATTTAAGATACCATCTGCTGCGCCAGCATTAAGTGCTGTGCCCGCAATTTTATTTAATATACCACTGCCCGCTAGCAATTTGCCACCTAACATTGTTGTACCAATATTGCCAGCGGCCTTCAACAACATTCCACTAGTGCTGCCATTTTCAGTTGCAGATTTGAATGCAGACTTTAATAAATTTTTTGGCTTAAAAGATTCTACTGTTTCGTTATACTGATTTCTGAGTAATTTCTCTTGCATTACTTTACGACTTTCCAGAGTGGCTATCGCCATATCTAAATCTTTTGAATTATTTATTTGCATGGCTTATTCGTTTAGTTTTTTTATAATGGTATTTGCAAGTGGGCTCTTTATCCATTTATCTCTACTAATGTATAAAATCAAACCTATAATAAAATATGTAAATGCCAGTAAAAAAAAGGCATAGTAAGTTTTACCAAGCAATTCACCAAGCCATAGTCCTAGTGCAATATTTAAAAGCATCAAAAAAATAAACCCCACACAACCTATTATGAATTTGGTTGCAAGTGTAGAAAAAACATCCGATGATTTTTTTACTGTTTTTAATTTAGCAAGCTCCACCCTAGTTTCTACATAGTTGCTGGTGCTTTCAAAAAGAGATTCTAATGTATTTTTTGGTTGCTGGGTTTCCATTTATTTTTTATTTACTACAAATTTTTTAATCGCCAGTAGTTCCTCCAATGAACACGAATGTTAAAACACTTTCGTGAAAACCTGCCTTTGCCGTCAGGCAGGTTAGTGTTTTTCGTGGCAAATATTATTACGAAAAATCATTAGACCCTTCTCTTTGTGCTTTTCTTTTTTCTAAAATATCTTTTGCATCGCCTTTTATGTTTTCGTATTTTTCTTTTAGCACTTCTCCAAATTCATTTACTTTTTCTCGAACGGTATCACCAAGGTCTGCACCTTTTTGGGCTAATTTTTTACGTGTATCTTTTCCGCTTTCTGGCGCAAACAAAATGCCGATTGCAGCACCAACGGCTGCACCTACAATTACGCCTGTTAATAATTTCTTACTCATGTTATAAAAGTTTAAATAGTTTTATAAATATTAATAACACGCTGCTAAAATGCTGCCAAGTTTTAAAACGAGTATTACAAGTTATAAATGGCTGCATTTTTGTCATACTAATTAAATAAACAAAGAAAATAAAGGGCAAAAAAAAGCCTCCTGGATTTGGAGGACTTTCATAGAATTGTCTTTTAATGGTTTTTGATCGATATTGGAAGCTTTTACTTGGATATTGGATATTAAAGCTTTTGTGTTTTTCTTGGATGATGTAAAATTGCACATTTCTTTTTTTACCCAACGTAGTCTGTGGTATTATTGTATAGTAGTAGTTCTTCGTTGGTTTGCGAAGTTTTACTAATGCTTTTATAAATTGGTGATAATCAAAATAAAACGAGCCGTACAAATTGCACAGCTCGTTTATTAAAAAATCTATTTTCAATATTTTATCTTACCAACTTCAATTCATCTATTAAATTTTTGGCACCACCAAGTTTATCCACACACCACAATACATAACGCACATCTACACATATCGTACGATTCAAATCTTTATCAAATGCAATTTTGTGGCTTAATGCTTCATAATTACCATCAAAAGCCAAACCAATTAAATTACCATTGCCATCAATAACTGGTGAGCCAGAGTTACCGCCTGTAATATCGTTCGTTGTAATAAAACCTACTACCAAATCATTTCTGTTTTTATCCATGTACTGACCAAAATCTCTTTTCTTTAGCAACTCAATTTGCTTGGCTGGCAAATCAAATTCATAATCGCCAGCTAC
>JAYTGY010000295.1:0-4485 GCA_043733065.1 Ferruginibacter sp. | reverse complement strand
TTTTTAATACTGCAAAATATCACGCAGTAAATTATGGTACTCGTTGTATGAAGGCAAGTTATTATGCCCACCACCAACTATACTCAAGAGTGTAATTTTTTTAGGACTAAGCGCTTGTAATTTTTCGCTATTGCTTATAGGAATTAACCTATCTTTTGTGCCATGTATAATGTACGTGTGGCAGTTTACATGTGTTATCCATTTATCTGTTCTCAATTGGTATTTCAACAAATACTTCATGGGCAATATTGGAATAAAACGCTCCATAGATTTTGCAAAATTAAAATATGGCGCATCTAAAATTAAATATCTTGGTTTATTATCGCTGGCAATTTTGGCTGCAAAGCCGCTACCAAGGCTGCGTCCATAAACGATGATGTGATGTTCGGTGTATTGTACTGCAAGCGTATCATACACAAACTGCATATCTTTTAGCATATCGTGTTCGTTGCGCTTGCCAGTGCTTTTTCCAAAACCTCTATAATCCACTAACACTACATCGTATTTGTATCTTAAAAAATCTTTTGCATATTTTGCCCAGCCCTTTATGCTTCTTGTATTGCCATGAAAATATAATACCAAACCTAAAGGTTTGTCAACTCTAAAATGCAAGCCATTTATGCGTACGCCAGGTTCTACATCAAAAAATAATTCTTCAAAAGGTGTATCGTAAACGTATTTAAAATCTTGTTTGAGTTTTTCGGGTTTGAAAATGAACCGTTCTTGAACAAAATAAATTATTATAACCAATGCGAAATAACCGATGATTATATAGAGTAATGTTGAGTTCAAAAGAGAAAATTAATGGTTTAAAATTATTCGCCAGTTTCCTTTCTCCATGCATACATGCCGCCAGTAAGGTTTATTAAATTGGAGTAACCGTATTTTTCTTCTAAGCGTTGTATTGCCATGGCACTGCGAATTCCCTTTGCACAATATAACACAACTGGTTTATTTTTTGGTATTTTTTCTATTTGTTCAAACACGGCGTTCATCGGAATTAGCGTGCCGCCAATATTAAATTCTAAGTGTTCATATTCTTCTCTTACATCTATTAAAACAACAGCTTCGTTGTTGTTTAATTTTTCTTTTAAATGTATTGGGGTAATTGAGTTCATTTAAACATTTAAATATTTTGGGGAAAATTAAACTTTTTTTACTAACCGTCGATGGGGCTTACAGCCGCCATCGGGGTTTTACAAACTTTACAATATTTAAAAAGATTATTAAAGTTTCAAACTTCCTAATCTAAAATCTTACATCTAATATCTCAAGTTTAATTAATATCCTTCTTCTTCATTATGAAAAACCCTTTTCATTTTCAAACCCGCTACAGGCGCTACTACTAGTGGAAATTTTTCTACTAATACATTGCTTTGCTCCAATCCAAAGCCTCGTTCTTCGCTAAGAGATAATTCTTTTATCCAGAAATATCCTTTCATTACCAACTGTTCAAAGAAAGGTAATTCATTATCTTGACTCAAGAATTTTTCCAACACTATAAATTGAAAATCGCCTACTACATTATTTTTTTGTTGACTATCGTATCTGCTTGTAATATTTACTTCACGGTTTGCCACTAAATCTTCTACCACTTTTTTAAACATCAAATTAATTTTTGGTGCTATTCTAAAACCCAATCTAAATTCTACTCTAATAATATCGTTTGGTATAATGTGCGTAACAGAGTATTCACTTGTGTATGGATCATCCAATGTATCTACATGCACAAACCAATAAATATCTGCACGTTTTGGTTTACCACTTAATATACTGTACATAATTTTATGCTCAATCTCTTTTGGATTATCGGCACTGGTTAAATACACCAAATGTGTTGCATATTTTGGTATAGAAGAATCGTTGCTCAATTCTTCCAACTTGGGTACATACTCATCTACACGTACAAATTCTACATACCGGTTTTTAATTTTTCTTGCCCTATACCAAATGTACATTACTACAAATAATAACCCTCCAACAATTAAAGCTACATAACCACCATGGGGAAATTTTTCTAAATTGGCTACTAAAAAACTTAATTCTAGCGTTACAAAAACAACTAAAAAAAGATAAATTAATTTTGAATCTACTCTTCGTGAAATTAAAAAATTAGCAAACAAAATAGTGGTGGACAACATGCACAACGTAATGGCCAAACCATAAGCAGCGCCCATTGCACTCGATGTTTTAAAATATACCACCACACCACAGCATCCAATAAACAACAATGTATTTATACCAGGAATAAATAATTGCCCTTTAGCTTCTGATGGGTAATTTATTTTCATACGAGGCCAAAGATTTAATCGTATGGCTTCGCTTATTAATGTAAACGAGCCGCTTATTAATGCTTGGCTTGCAATAATGGCTGCAAGTGTAGCAATGATAATACCAGATATTAAAAACCACTCAGGCATTAAATTAAAAAATGGATTTTGCATTTCTATGGCTGTAGGATTTGCTTTTAAAAATGCGCCGCCATGTGCTTTCATTAATTCGGTAGTGGCAAAAATTTTGTTTGTACTATGACTTAATAAATATGCACCCTGTCCTAAATAATTTAAGATCAAACATATTTTTACTAGTATCCAACTGTACCGAATATTAGCCCGACCACAATGTCCTAAATCGCTGTAGAGTGCTTCTGCTCCTGTGGTACAAAGAAACACTGCGCCTAATAACCAAAACCCTTTTGGATATTTTGTTAGCAATTCAAATGCATGATAAGGATTAAATGCTCTTAAAATACTCCAATCGTCTGAAAGATGTGATATACCTAAAACTGCTAACATCCCAAACCATAAAAGCATAATTGGGCCAAACAATTTACCGATAGAATTTGTACCAAATTGTTGTACAAAAAAAAGCAATGCAATTATTATAAGCACAATAATAACTACTGCTTTAATATAAAAAGATTCTAAATTGGTATTAAATGTTTCTAAAGCATCTGCTGCTATTGGGGCTATTTTCAAATTTTCTGGTTTAAAAAATTCAAAAAAACTAGTGCTCTTTAATCCTTCTATAGCAGCCGTTACAGAAATGGGTGGTGTTATCATACCATCTGCAAGTAAGGCAGCGCCGCCAATCATAGCGGGCAATACCAACCATTTCTTTTGCCTACGCACAAGTGTGTAAAGTGCAAAAATTCCTCCTTCGCCTTTGTTGTCTGCTTTTAAGGTAAGCAATACATACTTTATAGTTGTTTGCAAAGTAAGTGTCCAAATAATGCAGGATAAACCACCTACAACGAGTAGTTCGTTTATGGCTCTGCCATTTATAATTTCACTAAAAACGTACAATGGAGAAGTACCAATATCTCCGTAAATGATGCCCAGCGCAATGATAAGACCTGCAGCTGAAACTTTGTTGACATGTTTGGACACAAAATAAAATTTAAATAACGGCTATTTATTTTGTAATAGCCAAACAGAAATAAAGTACAAATGTAAATTGAAATGCAATATAAATAAGCATAAAATATTTAATGGTTTTTAAATAAAATGAGGGGTAATTTAGCAGCATAATAAAATGACATTAGTATGATAATTTTTGACCCAACAAAAGAATACATTTTAGAAAACGAGGTTGTGCTCCTGCGCCCATTGTTAGAAAGTGATTATGAAAATTTGCTACCATTTGCCATGAACGAACCTGAGATTTGGAAATACTCACTTGTAGCTGTAAGTGGAGAAGAAGGTTTAAAAAATTATATTACTACCGCAATTGAAGCTAGAGCAAATGCTGTGGAATATCCATTCATTGTTTTTGATAAGCGTACACAACAATATGCAGGTAGCACAAGATTTTACGATATTCAATTACACAATCAATCTATGCAACTTGGTTATACTTGGTATGGTACCAAGTTTCAGGGTACGGGGTTAAACAAAAATTGTAAATTATTGTTGTTGCAATTTGCTTTTGATGAATTGGGTATGGAAAGAATAGAATTTAGAGCCGCCAATGAAAACGAAAAAAGCAAAGCAGCTATGCGTAGTATAGGTTGTGTAGAAGAAGGCGTATTGCGCAGCCATGTGCCTACGTTTACGGGTGCAAGAAGAAACAGTATTATTTTGAGTATATTGAAAAATGAATGGGAAGGTGGAGTGAAGGAAATGTTGGAAGATAAAGTGAAAAAGTATATAAGGTAAAAAGCGTACTCAAATTTGAATACGCTTTTTTATTTTTAGAAAACAATTTTATTTAATTTGGTATTTCTACCACTGTCCAATTTTTATTTCTTCTGTTATACACAATAGAATAATCTTTGCCATGCAATAATTTAAAAGCCCTGAACCCATTGTAATAAGGTAGTTTCAGCCAACCCCATTGGTAAATTTCAAATTTAAAAAGAAAAGATTCGCCTGCTTTTATAGTAGCAGGTAGATAGGTTTTTCCATCATCGCTAAGTTGTACCGTTTCGTCTTGATTGCTTTGAATAGAAAGCCCAATCCAAGTAGGATCAGTTTGTGCATCTGT
>JAYTGY010000294.1:0-3852 GCA_043733065.1 Ferruginibacter sp. | reverse complement strand
ATGGCGATAAACTTACTTTATCATTAGCTGCCGCAAAATTTACTGGCGGCTCGTTTATAGATTCTACTAACACAGAAAATCCATTGCAATATAGCAAACTCGTGCCATCATTAAAATATGTTTTTGCAAATAAAAACCCACGTAGTTTAATAAAAAAATACATTCAGTTTAAAAGTTATTTTATTACTGAAACAAATATATCGTTTGCAAGAGATGCAGTAAATAATATTGATATAATTACTTACCCAAAAGAACAACGTTACCTAAATCAATTTCAAGTTGGCATCGAAAACAATCGTGCTTTGTACCCATACGATGGTACTTTTCAAGTTGAGCAGGGTGAGGATTTTGTGCGGTTAAATGTTACAGGCAATTATTATTTTAATTACCAAAAAGATGGGGGATTAAATGTTCGTTTTTTTGCAGGTAAATTTATTTACACTGGCGATAAAAGTTTTACAGCTCAATATAAAACCTACCCTTACCATTTAAATATGAGTGGCCCAAAGGGTGATGAAGATTATACTTATCAAAATTATTTTGTTGGCAGAAGCAAGTTTGAAGGCTTTGCTAGCCAGCAAATAATGAATCGTGATGGTTTCTTTAAAGTACGTACAGATTTATTGAGCGACAAAGTTGGCAGAACGGATGATTGGCTTTCGGCTGTAAATCTAGTAACAGACATTCCTGACAAAATAAATATCTTAAATGCTTTGCCCATAAAAATTCCTCTACGAATATTTGTAGATATAGGTACATATGCCGAAGCGTGGAAAAAAAGCTCCACCACCGGCAGATTTTTATACGACGCAGGATTTCAATTATCATTGTTTAAAAATGTACTCAATGTTTATGTACCAGTTGTATATAGCAAAGTGTATAAAGATTATTTTAAATCCACTATCACCGAAAAAAGATTTCAAAGAAATATTTCTTTCAGTATAGATTTGCAGCAATTAAAGTTTTCAAATTTTTTTCCACAAGCAGGTTTGTAATATGGAAATAAAATTTTTTCCATATAAAGAAATTGATAAAATAAAGTGGGATAATTGTATTATTAATGCAGCCAACTCTTTAATATATGCGCACTCGTTTTATTTAGACAATTGTACAGAGCATAATTGGGATGCCCTTGTGCTAAACGATTACGAAGCAATAATGCCTATTACATATCGAAAAAAATATGGCATTACTTATTTATACCAACCGTACTTTTTACAACAAGCAGGCATTTTTTCTACAAAAAAAATAACTGAACAATTGGTGAATTTTTTTATTTTAGAAATTGAAAAACGTTTTCAATTTGCCGAAATAAATTTGAATTATTCAAATGCATTATCGAGTAATAAAAATATAAAATGTATAGAACGAAATAATTTTATACTACCACTTAATAGTAATTACAAAAACATTTCTGCAAAATTTAATAGCAATTTTATAAGAAATATAAAGCAAGCAAACAAGCATGGTTTTACATACCAAAAAGTAGAAGCCGCAGATGAATTGATAGATATGTATAAAAAATTATACGGTACTCGGTTTGAAAAAGTAAAAAAAAGTGATTACGATGCTTTAAAAATAAATTGTAAAACATTACTTGCTTCTAACAATTTAATCTTAAGAAAAGTTACCATTAAAGGAAAAATACATGCTGCCATCATTTTACTAAAAGATTCCAAAAGGCTCTACAACATTGCACCTTCCGTAACAGAAGTAGGAAGAAAATTGAGTGCCAATCATTTTTTATACAACAGAGTGATTGAAGAATTTGCCGAACAAGATTTAATATTAGATTTTGAAGGTTCCGATTTAAAAGGAGTAGCTAACTTTTACCAATCTATGAACCCGATAAATGAAAAGTATATTAGCATCAAATATAATAATTTACCAAAGTTGGTAAAATTATTTAAAAAATAATAGTCTGTTCAAAAAAAGTGATGTAGGGTGAGCTTGTCGAACTCGATGCGCAGAATGAAACCCGACAAGCTGCTAATGACATGTTTACTAAAAGGCTAAAAAACAATTTTTTACTAAATTAATTTTAGCCACAAAGTCTCGAAGACACAAAGGAAAAATGCGTAGCATTTTTTGTACTTCGTGCCTTTGCGCCTTGGTGGCAGGCCATATTTTTCGCAGCGAAGCTGCGGAAAACTTTTTCTTGTATGTCATTTGCAACCTGTCCCTATTTTGTAGGGAAGAGCTTAAAAAACTTTTTTATGAGTGCCTCAGGCTGACAACATTATAATTCCAACGAGCTAATAAATATTTATAACTGTGATTATTACGAACTAGCAGAAAGTATCGACTCAGCAATAATTAAATCTGTAGGTTTTGTAATTTTTATATTTTCCTCTTCCCCTTCTACCAACGAAACTTTTAATCCAAATGCTTCTACCACACTGGCCTCATCTGTAAACTTTTCTTTATAATCAATATTAAAAGCTGGCAATAATATTTTACCATGAAAAGCTTGCGGCGTTTGTACCAATTTTATGCTACTCCTTTCTATGGCTTCGTTACCATCTTCATTTATTATTCGCACGCTGTCTTTACAATCTATCACTGGTATGGCAGTGCCCGATTCAATTACTGCAGACAAACAACGATATATTAATACCGACGAAACCATTGGCCTTACTGCATCGTGTACAAAAACAACACTCTCTTCGTCATCTACTTTTGCCAAGCCATTTTGTACAGAATGAAATCTTGTTCTACCTCCAATTACAATTTCAATTCTATTATAATCAAAAAATGCATCTATTATTTCTTGCCCAGCAGCAATATGTTCTTCGGGTAATACCAATATTATTTTACAATCATCAAAAGTTTGTAAAAAAGTATAAATGGCATAATACAAAACAGGTTTTCCCTTTAGCAATAAAAACTGTTTAGGAATATTACTATTCATTCTGCTGCCATTGCCACCAGCTACTATTACGACATATTTTTTCATTTCAATACTTAGTCTTTATAAATTCCAATTTTCTTTTCGCCAGTACTACTTTGCATGGCTCTATACATACCAGCGCTATTAAACATCATACTCACATTTCCTTTTGCATCCACGCCTATCATTCCGCCCTCGCCTTCTAATTCCAATAATTTTTTATGTACTACATCATGCATAGCATCGTGCAAGCTCATGCCTTTGTATTCCATATGTGCGGCTACATCGTATGCTGCTACTGCTTTTATAAAAGGTTCTCCATGCCCTGTACAACTAATGGCGCAAGTAGTATTGTGCGCATACGTACCAGCACCAAGTATTGGGCTATCACCAATTCTTCCATATTTTTTATTGGTCATGCCGCCAGTACTAGTTCCTGCAGCAATGTTTCCTTCTGCATCGCAAGCAGCTGCACCAACGGTTCCAAATTTTTTATCTTTCATCAATTCTTCTAAGCCTTGGTGTGTATGGTCAAGCGAATAATTATCGCTATCCCTCATGGCTTTCCACTGGTCGTATCTAAATTGCGAAAAGAAAAATTCATCTGGCTCTAATTTTATTCCTTGCTTTATAGCAAAATCATTTGCACCTTTTCCACTCAAAAAAACATGATTGCTATTGCGCATTACTTCTGCGGCAAGTTCTATTGGGTTACGCACATTACGCACAGCTGCTATTGCTCCTGCCTCTCTATTCTTACCATCCATTATAGCAGCATCCATTTCTTGCACGCCTTTTTTTGTAAACACTGAGCCTCGGCCAGCGTTAAACAATAAATTATCTTCTAAAATTACAATGGCAGCTTTCACTGCATTTACTGCAGAGCCACCTTCTTCTAACACAGCGTATCCTGCAGTAATAGCCTCATCCAAACCCTTTGTATAAGCGGCTTCTAGCTCGGG
>JAYTGY010000293.1:0-3101 GCA_043733065.1 Ferruginibacter sp. | reverse complement strand
TTTGCGCATTTGGATGCTACAACGGTATTGAGTAGAAAAATTGCGGATTTAGGTATTTATCCTGCGGTAGATCCATTGGATAGTACATCTAGAATATTGACAGTGGCTATTGTTGGTGCGGAGCATTACAATACGGCCGATAGAGTAAAATTAATTTTACAACGTTATAAAGAATTGCAAGATATTATCGCTATCCTTGGTTTGGATGAATTGAGTGATGAAGATAAATTGGTAGTATCTCGTGCACGTAAAGTACAACGTTTCTTAAGCCAACCATTCTTTGTGGCAGAACAGTTTACTGGTTTGAAAGGTGTGCTTGTTCCAATAGAAGATACGATTAGAGGTTTTAATGCAATTATGGATGGTGAAGTAGATGAATATCCTGAAGCGGCATTTAACCTTGTAGGTACTTTGGAAGATGCAGTAGAGAAAGGTAAGAAATTGATGGCGGCGGCGCAGGCCTAGAGTACGGAGTACTCAGTATTGAGTATTTAGACTGGGCTTCATGAGTGGATATTTCTTTTCTAATAGAATTACTTCTTAAAATATTTTTTGCTAAAAATAAGAGACTAAGAAGTATAACGGACTAGTCTAAATACTTTATACTAAATACTAAATACTTTCAAGATGGGAATGCACAATTTTAGAGAACTTAAAATTTGGCAGAGAGCAATGGATTTAGCGGTTGAGGTTTATAAAATAGTAGATGAGTTTTTTCCAAAAGAAGAGAAATACGGCTTATCAGCTCAAGTAAAGAAAAGTGCGGTTTCAGTACCAAGTAATATTTCAGAAGGAGCAGGTAGAGCAACAAATAATCAATTTAGATATTTTCTAGAAATTTCAATGGGTTCTAATAACGAATTACAAACCCAACTAGAACTAGCAAGAAGATTCAATTATATAACACAAGAAACAACAGATAAGATTTTAGACGAAGCAATACAAGTGTATAAAATGACATTATCTTTTTATAATACGCTTGTTCCAAATTAGGAATTTCTAAACACTTAAATTTAAATACAAAATAAAAAAAATATTTTTCACTCTCTCTAATTATGATAAACTTATATCTTAAAAGAGCTAGTCTAAATACTCAATACTAAGTACTAAATACTATGACCTTAGAAATATTAACACCCGAAAAAAAAATCTTTAGTGGCGAAGTATATGGCGTGCAATTGCCAGGTATTACAGGTTTATTTGAAGTATTAGACAAGCATGCCCCACTAGTAAGTGCATTAAAAAATGGCAAGTTGAAAATATTGAAAGATAAAACTACCACGAATTCTTATACCATACAAAGTGGATTTGTAGAAGTGTTGAATAATAAAACAACGGTGTTGGTGGAAGGTGCGGTGGAGTTGTAATAATTTAATTTTTTGATATAGAAAGCCTATTCGTATTTCGGATAGGCTTTTTTGTTAAAGTATTTGACGGAATGATAAATAATTGTAATTTTACAATGCATATGGGGGCAGTACTCTTAAATGAACGAAAACTTTATATGCCAACGCAGGGAATTGGGGAGCTGTGTCATCCAATTTATAAAAAGGGCAGTGTCTGTCATCCTGTCGCACCTGCAAATTTTTTATAGCGAAAGTTTTTACTTTCGCTATTCTTTTTCAAATAGTGTCATAAGCCATCTTCTATTCTCTCCATTATATATTAGTCTTACATTTCCTTTAAAGCCATATCCAACAAGTTTATAACCAACTTTCTGGTTTATATATTCTGCTTTCATGTTTAATATAATCGGTTGCATGTTTACTATTACTTCTGGATGTTTTGCTATTATTTTTGATAACCCGTGCCCACTGCTTACTCTATTATCTTCTTTATAATTGCCCCACACTAAATCTATTTCTCCAATTTTTGGATGATACAATGCTGCCACGGCAATACCATGTTCTACTTCTTGCAAAAAAGCAATGGCTTCTTTCCATTTTCCTTTAAACCGAGTGTATTCTATTTGATCTTCTAAATCTTCCAATTCCATTTATTATTTTTCTGTAATTAAAAACATTTGATTAAAATTGTTTCTTCAATGTAACAAAGCTCCAAGCCATAAAAGGTAAAAGGAAAAAAGGAACAAGCCACCAATAGCTACCCCAAATTAGAAACACAACAAAAGCTATTAGAATTAAATAAAAAGGATAAAACAAAAACAATAACCCCACCACTACAGAATCGTAATGATCTATTTTGCCAAATTTTTTTAAAGCAAACTTTTGTACGGGTATGTATATAGGTGCATGTATTACATATGCGAAAAACGCAGGTATAAAAAGTAATATTTTTTTAAAAGTAGAAACTGGTTTTTCAAATATTGTTGCAATTAATTTTTCGTCAACTGGTTTTATCTGGATAACCAATTTTTCTAATTGTAATTTTAAATCAGCATTAAATATTTGAATTTTTGTACCATAAGCATCTTCATTTTTAAAAGCAATATTTTCTTGTGAAATTATTTCTCCAAAATTTAATTGTACATTTTTTCCAAAGCTGGTAAACGAGTGATAGTTTATACCTATAGGAATTATTTTCAACGGAATGCCTTGTTTCCACGCTGTCATAGCCAAACGGGCTGTGCCTTTTTTTAATGGACGAAGGTGCCATTCGTTTATACATTTACCTTCACTAAAAATAAGTACAATGCCATTTTTTTTAAAAACTTCTATACATTCATCAAATGTTTTATAATTTTCTTCTAAGTTTTCTACGCCTTCACTTACTCTATATACTGGAAACATTTTTAATGCACGCAGTATTTTTGCAACAAAATTATTTTTAAACGCATCGCCTCTTGCAAGTGAGTAAATGGGTTTTTTAAAAATAGCACAAAGTAAAATAGCATCTAAAAAAGAATTGGGATGATTGGCAGCAATTAGCAATGGGCCTTTATTATCTAAAAAATCTTTATTGTTTATTCGTAAATGCCGGCACCAAATAAGCAGCGCAAGTTTTGCAGGAAAGTGAAGCAGTTTATAAAGCATTTACTTTGTTAAATTCTAAGTGAAGTGATTGAGAGCCGAAAATACTATAAATTATGGGGACTTTCAAGTCCCTCCTGTGGAGGGATTTAGGGAGGCTTTTAGGGAGTA
>JAYTGY010000292.1:0-2782 GCA_043733065.1 Ferruginibacter sp. | reverse complement strand
ATCGAAAAAGCCAACCTCATGCTTTCCAAAAATATAGCGTTACAAGAAACCACAAAAGCATTCATAAAATTATTACAAGCAAAATTTGAAACAATAAATATAAACACCAAGCTAGAAAAATGGCACAACCTTTCGTTTGCAGATTTTAGTAAAGAATTAAGTAAACAAAAAATAAAACTTTCGCTAGCGCAAGAAAGTGAGTGGTTATCTTTCTTTGAGCAAGAAAAACAAAAAGCCATTACTATAAAAAATGAAATAGATGCAACGGATGCAGCTATTGATAAAATGGTATATGCGTTGTATGGGTTGAGTGAGGAGGAGGTGAGGATTGTGGAAGGCAATTAGTTCATGAACCTACTAACAATGGGCTTAAGCCCATTGCAGAACTGCCGCCCACCAGCTGCGGTGGACTGAGCGATGTACGTATATGTATGCGTGCCGCCAGCGGCGGCATACGCATGCATATACGTACGGAACAGCGAAGGAGACCGGACTAAAGTTGAAATAGGGGTTGAAGCCGACAGCCCAAAAAATCTGTATTATAAGCCTTGAATTAAAAAATTCTTGAAATCTATTTTAGGGTTAACAAAGTCTCCGCTCGGGGGATTTAGGGGGCTTCTTATTTTCACTTATCTTCGCAGCAAAATCACTCACTTTATGTTTCGTTCGCACACATGTGGCCAGCTAAGAATGGCCGATATTAATACAGAAGTAACCCTTGCTGGTTGGGTACAAATAGATCGCAAATTTGGCAGCATCACTTTTGTAGATTTGAGAGATAGGTATGGCATTACACAATTGTTGTTTAACGAAAACTTAAACGCCCAGCTAGATGCTAATCCGCTTGGGCGTGAGTATGTGATACAAGCCAAAGGCATAGTGAGAGAGCGCAGCAATAAAAACATGGAAATACCTACAGGCGAAATAGAAATAGAAGTAAGCCATTTTTCTATTTTAAATAAATCGATAACACCGCCATTTACCATAAAAGACGATACCGATGGTGGCGATGAGTTGCGTATGAAATATCGTTTTTTAGACCTTAGGAGAAATGCAGTAAAAAAGAATTTAGAATTGCGCTATGCGGTGGGCAGAAGTTCCAGAAATTATTTGCATGAAAATAATTTTATGGATATTGAAACCCCTTTTCTTATAAAAAGTACACCCGAAGGTGCAAGAGATTTTGTGGTACCAAGTCGCATGAATGCAGGACAGTTTTATGCACTACCACAAAGCCCGCAAACATTTAAGCAATTGCTGATGGTGAGTGGGTACGATCGTTACTACCAAATTGTAAAATGTTTTAGAGATGAAGATCTGCGTGCAGATAGGCAACCAGAGTTTACACAAATAGATTGTGAAATGTGTTTCGTAGAACAAGAAGATATTTTACAAATGTTTGAAGGGTTGGTGCGTCGCATTTTTAAAGATGTAAAAAATATAGACTACACAGAAGTAATTGAAAGAATGACTTGGGAGGAAGCCATGTGGACTTATGGTAACGACAAACCAGATATTCGTTTTGGTATGCAATTGAATAATTTAAAATTTCCTGCGCATACGTTCACCACCAAAGAAGATATTTCATCGATAATAGCTGGTGACTTTGCCGTGTTTAATGATGCTGAAACTCTGGTGGCCATTTGTGTTCCCAACTGTAGCGATTACAGCCGCAAGCAAACAGATGAATTGGTAGAATGGGTGAAACGCCCACAAATAGGAATGAAAGGTTTGGCATTTATAAAGTGTAATGTTGATGGTACTTTTAAAAGCAGCATTGATAAATTTTATACAGAAGAACAATTAAAAAATATTGCAGTTACTTGTAATGCAGTAGCAGGCGATTTAATTTTAATTTTAGCAGGTTCCGAAGAAAAAACAAGAAAAGCTACGAGCGACCTACGTATGTACATGGGTACAACGCTAGGCATGCGCAAGGCAGATGATTTTAAATTGCTTTGGGTAATGGATTTTCCGTTGTTTGAATATGCAGAAGAAGATAATCCCGCATCTGGCGGGACAGGTCGTTGGGTAGCAAGGCATCATCCATTTACATCGCCCAAGCCAAGCGATATAGATACGATGATAAATAATAATCCGAAAATAGAAAACGCTGCGGAGTATCTTAAACACCCTTATGCAAATATTAAAGCCAATGCATACGATATGGTACTAAATGGCAACGAAATTGGTGGTGGTAGTATTCGTATTTATCAAAAAGAATTGCAACAAAAAATGTTTGCAGCGCTTGGTATGGATGATGCAGAGCAACAACATAAATTTGGTTTCTTGCTAGGTGCGTTTGAATATGGTGCACCGCCGCATGGTGGTATTGCATTTGGTTTTGATAGATTGTGCAGCATACTTGGTGGTAGCGAAAGCATTAGAGATTTTATTGCCTTCCCAAAAAACAATAGTGGCAGAGATGTAATGATAGATGCGCCGAGTACTATAGATGATAAGCAGTTTGAGGAGTTGCAGATAAAATTGGACTTGAAATAATATTTAAAACAATTTTTAAAAATGCATCAAAATAAATTATTAAAACTAAAGACAGTTTGTATTTTTTTATTTTGTATTTCTTTTGGAATGGCTGCCATAATTATTTCGGCCTTAGTAAAATTGTATTTTTTGAAAGAATATGATTCAGTATTAGACCCTATGCCATTAATTACAATGGTAGGGTTTCTTTTAATTGGAATATTCCAACTTAAATGTTTTAATCTAGTTGCAAACAAATATCCTGACAAAGAGCTTACAGATAGGAATGATAGCGCATTTA
>JAYTGY010000291.1:0-3261 GCA_043733065.1 Ferruginibacter sp. | reverse complement strand
GTAAAAATGGTAGAAAACGCCCAAGCAGAAAAACCGCCTATGCAAAAGTTGGCAGATAAGATAAGTGCCGTTTTTGTGCCAGTAGTTTTAGCATTAGCTGCGCTTACTTTTTTGTTGAATTATTTTGCGTTTGATATTAGTAGTGGCGATTCGTTGATGAGAGCTGTTGCAGTTTTAGTAATTTCTTGTCCGTGCGCTATGGGGCTTGCAACGCCTGCTGCTATTGCTGTTGGGCTTGGTAGGGCTGCAAAGCAAGGTGTATTGTTTAAAAATGCATCGGCTTTAGAATTGTTTAAAACCATACAACAAGTTGTGTTTGATAAAACTGGTACACTTACTACTGGTAAATTTTCTATTAGCAATTTTTCTACTACCATAAATGAAGATGAGTTTAAGCAAATAGTTTTTTCGTTAGAGAAATTTTCTAATCACCCTATTGCAAAAACGATTGTAGAAAATTGGAAAACGAATGATATCATCACTTGGAAAAATATTGAAGAAATAAAAGGTATTGGGATAAAAGCTACGGATATAAATGGAAATATTTTTGAAGCAGGGTCATACAAAATGCTTTTAAAAAATGATGAGGGAGCACACAATATTTTTGTTTTAAAAAATGGCGAGAAAATTGGATGGATAGATGTGCAAGACGAAATACGACCAGAGGCAAAAGAAACGATAGCTTTATTACACAAGAAAAATATAAAAACGATTTTGTTGAGTGGCGATATGCAAAGCAAGTGCGATTTTATTGCAAAAGAAGTAGGGATTGATGAAATATTTGCTGAACAAACGCCAACACAAAAACTTGAAAAAATTGCTCAGTTAAATGCTGTTATTCCAACTGCTATGGTTGGCGATGGTATAAACGATGCGCCGGCATTGGCAAAAGCTACACTGGGTATTTCTTTAAGCGACGCCTCGCACATAGCAATGCAAAGTGCAGATGTAATTTTGTTGAATAATGGAATTAAACATTTGCCCCTTGCACTTGGGTTAGGAAAACATACATACAAAACAATAAAGCAAAATTTATTTTGGGCATTTTTTTATAATATTATTGCTATTCCTATTGCCGCTTTTGGTTTGCTCACACCTACGCTTGCTGCATTGGCTATGGGTTTTAGCGATATTGTATTGGCTGTAAATTCGGTAAGGTTGTTTGTGAAGAAGGTTTTGTAGGATTATATTTTTTTCAAAAATCCATAATTGTATTGTAAATCTGTTTGAATTATTTGCCAAACAGTTTCATAATCTACTCCAAAATAATCATGAATAAGTTTATTTCTAAAGTCTTTAATTTCTCTCCATTCAATTAACGGATTTGCTGTTTTTGTTTCATTAGAAACCATTGCAGAAGCTTCGCCTATTACTTCAAAACAACGAACTACAGCTAGCAACTTCATTTTGTTTTGTACAAAATCTTCATAAGAATCATTTTTTACAAATTCAAAAATGTTTTCAATATGCTCAACCATATCTTTTATAAGTAAATTATCTTCTCTCTTAGGCATAAATTAAGTCTGGTTTTATTACTTCAAAATATGGCTCTTTTATTCCTCCTTTTATGGCAGCTTGTACTTCTATATTTGGGAAAAGTTTTTCAATTTCATCAATACTATACAAAAACCCTTTGTAAGATTTTGGGTTAAATTCTACCATTATATCAATATCACTATTCTCTGTTTGCTCATTTCGAGCATAACTTCCAAATAGTGCCAATTCTGTTAAATTGTACTTTTCTTGCAGAGAAGGTTTAATCTCTTTTAGCTTTTGTAATATTTCTTCTTTAGTAATTTTCACTTATCCATTTTGTAAAACAAATATACGATTTGTAAAAAAATATTGAATGTTTTAATTATTCTATGCTATACATTAAATTTCACCTAAAAAACATTACTTTTAAACAAAGAAAATAAGCAAGGCTTTCCTACAAATGTCTCCAAACGAAATACTAAAAAAATATTACGGCTACGATAACTTTCGCCCACTACAAGAAGACATTATAAATTCTATTTTACAAAAAAAAGATACACTTGCGTTATTGCCAACGGGCGGTGGAAAATCAATTTGTTTTCAAGTACCGGCATTAATGAATGATGGATTGTGCTTGGTGGTAAGTCCACTCATTGCATTAATAAAAGACCAGGTAGAAAATTTAAAAAAGAAAGGTATTGGAGCATTGGCTATTTACTCAGGCATGAGCTTTGCAGATGTGCGCCAAACTTTACAAAATGCCGCTTTTGGTCATTACAAATTTTTATACGTTTCGCCAGAGCGATTAGAAACAAAATTATTTTTAGAATATTTACCAGCCCTCAAACCAAGTCTTATTGCTGTTGACGAAGCACATTGCATTTCGCAATGGGGTTACGATTTTCGCCCTTCGTACATGCGCATTGCCAACTTGCGAGAAGAGTTGCCTGGTGTGCCCGTAATTGCTTTAACTGCATCGGCTACAGTTTCTGTGCAAGATGATATTTGCAAAAATTTATTATTTACAAAAGATAGCAATCGTTTTCAACAATCTTTTGTGCGGCCAAATTTATCGTATAGTGCTTTTAAACCTGTATCTAAAGAAAATAAATTGCTAGAGATTTTGCAAAATGTAAAAGGCAGTTCTATTGTGTATTGCAAAAGCAGAAAGCAAACAATGAAGGTTAGCGACTTGCTCAAACTAAATAACATTAATGCAGATTTTTATCACGCTGGTTTGTCGGGAGAAATGCGTACAAAAAAACAAGACGATTGGATAAACAATAAAATACGCACCATCGTTTGTACAAATGCATTTGGTATGGGTATAGATAAGCCAGATGTAAGAGTAGTAGTGCATTTTGAAGTGCCAGACTGTGTAGAAAATTATTATCAAGAAGCTGGTAGAGCTGGTAGAGATGGAAAACGAGCATACGCAGTTTTGTTGCATAGCGCAAAAGAAACCGATGACATTTTATATAAACTAGAAACCCGTTATCCATCTGCCGAAAAATTAAAAACTATTTACATGGCTTTAATGAATTACTTGCAAGTAGCTGCAGGTATAGGCGAGGGGCAAAGTTTTGATATGGACATTGCCATGTTTGCACAACATTTTAAATTGAATATTTTAACAGCAACATATGGCATACAAGCATTGGCGCAAGAAGGGCTGGTAAATTTTACCGAAATGATGTTTAAGCAAAGTACAGTGGAATTTTGTGTAAATAAAAATGATTTGCAAGAATTTCAAATACAACAACCCGAGCTTGCAGAAACCCTTAG
>JAYTGY010000290.1:0-8131 GCA_043733065.1 Ferruginibacter sp. | reverse complement strand
GAATTGTTGAATTGTTGAATTGTTGAATTGTTGAATTGTTGAATTGTTGAATTGTTGAATTGTTGAATTGTTGAATTGTTGAATTGTTGAATTGAACTTATTTTCGCAAGTTAAGAAAGAGTTTATTGATTACGTATAACCCCGTAGGGGTTGACCATGAGTAACCATGGGTGTAACCCAAGGACAGACTGTAATGCGTACAACACAACCCCAAAGGGGTTGAACATGGATAAGGTAATACTAGAATGCAAATAGTAAAACACAACCCCTTGCCACGAATAAAGCATCAATCTTTTATAATATCCTTAACAACAAATCTATCGTTCACAGTGTCTATAAAAAAAACTATACTGTTATGTTAAAAATCACTACGCTATTTATTGCAATATTATTTGCAACAAATGCAAATGCACAAATTAAAAAAGGGACTACATTATTGGGTGGACAAATAGCTGCAAACTCTAGTAAAACAGATATTACAAGCCAATCTTTTCCTTTACCTAATCCATACCCAATTAATGCACAAAATCTAACTTATAAAGCCACTTTGATTGGAATAAATATTGGTACTGCATTTAAAGAAAATAAAGTAATTGGGCTTAATTTTTCTACATCTACTCAAAAAGAAACAGATTATTATCCTTCATATGATACCTCATCTACTAAAATAAATCAGAATGAAATAGGAGTATTTTATAGGCAATACAAAAAAATTGCAAAAGATTTTTATTTTTTTGGACAAGTAGATGTAGCTGCAATTTTTGGAAAAGGAAATAGCGCATACAATCGTTCATCATATAACATAACAGCAAAGCAAACTGGTGGGAGGCTATTTTTGTCAACAGGTATTTCTTATGCTGTATTCAAAAAACTCCAAGTGGAATTAACCTTGCCTAGTTTACTTAGTTTACAATTTATAAATACTAAACAGACATCTACCGACCCCAATGTTAGAACACAAGACAATAAACAATTTTCTTTTAATTCTGCCTTAACCACTAATAATGCAATAGGGAATTTAGGAATTGGGTTTCGTTTAACTTTATAAGTAAATTGCATACATGCAATCTGAAAAAAGTTACATACAAATAAACAAAACCTCTTGGAACAACAGAGTAGATGCACATCTCGCTTCTGCATTCTATGATGTGGAAGGTTTTTTAAAAGGCAATACGTCGCTAAATGAGATTGAATTAAAATTATTGGGCGATGTAAAGGGTAAAACCATTTTGCATTTGCAATGTCATTTTGGGCAAGATAGTATTTCGCTTGCAAGGCTTGGGGCAAGGGTTACAGGTATTGATTTGTCGGATAAAGCCATAGATGCAGCAAATGAATTGGCAAAGAAAACTGGAACTGATGTAACATTTATTTGTTGCGATGTATACGATTTGCCCAATCATTTAAATCAACAATTTGATATAGTATTTACCAGCTATGGCACTATTGGTTGGCTGCCCGATATGAATAAATGGGCAAATATTATTGCTACATATTTAAAGCCCAATGGCAAGTTTGTGTTTGTAGAGTTTCACCCAGTAGTATGGATGTACGATGATAATTTTGAAACCTTAAAATACAATTATTTTAATGTAGGCGAAATTTTGGAAAGTGAAACAGGAACTTATGCAGATAAAGATGCGCCGATAAAAACTGATTCTATTGGTTGGAACCACGACTTAGCAGAGGTACTTACAAGTCTTATTACAAATGGTATTGAAATAAATTCGTTTGAAGAGTATGATTACTCGCCTTATAATTGTTTTGCAAAAACGGTGGAGTTTGAACCCAAAAAATTTCGCATAGCACATTTTGGAAATAAAATACCGATGGTTTATGCGCTGGTGGGCACTAAGAAAGTTGAAAGTTAAAGGTTTAAAGTTTGGGCGCTTCAATATTTATTAGACATTTTATTTGGCTAATGTGTTATTGCAAGAAAAAATACTTTTTTTATTTAGTTCATTTGATTGCTACATCTTGCTACTTTAATAATTAAAATGATAACGGTAATTATTCCCCCAATAATTTGCGTAGCGCTTAATTGCCCTGCTGCTGCTCTTGGTGCTTCTATTACTAGATTGTGTTTTGCTGCTGTAGTAAAATAATAACCTTCGGGGTTTTTGCTAGCATCTCTTAGTTCGGCTTTTATGATTTCTATATTGGTGCCTTTTTCTACTTCTGCAAAAATTTGTGCTTGTATTTCTTGGTTAGATTGGTTTTGTAAATGCATGTGTTGGTTTTGGTAAATGAGGGGCAAAGAAATGAAATTTGTGCTAGTATATAAGTATGATATTTTTTTTAGCCACTAATGCCACGAACCTGTCTGCCGACAAAGGCAGGTTTTCACGAATAAGAAATATACGAATAAGAAATCATGTTGATGAAATGGTTTGGTTATTTTAAAGATGGTTAATTGTAATAGCGGTTGGAGTTATTGCCCAATTGAAAAACCAAAGATGAAGAGCTGGCGGATAGAAGCAAGTACCCCACAGGAATGGAGCGATAGCGGAATGACGAGGAGTACTGCGTATAGCCCCCGCAAAAAGTGCGGGGCAAGCTGCTGCCAATGCTGAAAATGGTATATGGTTGACAGCACAAAAAGACAGAAGATATTAGATTTTAGACACAAGATTTGCCTAGTTGTGGCGTTGTAATAAATTGATATTCAGTATGTAAAAACATTATTCATTATTCATTACTCATTATTCATTAAAAAAACCTACTTTTGCGCTCCGAAAAGAGCAATCTTTTTAGACATTTCCCACACGGCCCCATAAGTGTTCATCATTTTGAACCGCCAGCAGGGAGTAACAATAAACAAGTTATATAATGCCAAAGGTAAAAACAAACAGCAGCGCAAAAAAGCGCTTTAAAGTTACCGGTACAGGTTTAATTACTTTTCAAAAACCTTTCAAACGCCACATTCTTACAAAAAAATCTACCAAGCGCAAGCGTGCAATGCGTAAAGATGGTATGGTTGACTCTACACAAATGTATTTTGTGAGAAGATTGCTTGGATTGAAATAACATGTACCAGATTGCTTTGCACAATGCAAAAGCAACACAACTATTAACTTTAAAAAAAATTAAATATGCCACGTTCAGTAAACTCTGTAGCTAGTAGAGCCCGCAGAAAAAGAATTTTAAAAGCCGCTAAAGGATATTACGGTAAAAGAAAAAATGTATATACCGTTGCCAAAAACGTAATGGAGAAAGGTTTGACGTATAGCTACGTTGGCCGTAAAAACAAGAAGCGTGAGTTCCGTACATTATGGATAGCCCGTATAAACGCTGCCGTACGTGAAGAAGGAATGATATACAGCGAATTTATACACAAACTTGCTGAGAAGAAAATAGACCTTAACCGTAAAATGCTTGCAGACCTTGCTATGAACGAGCCTGCTGCTTTTAAAGCTTTGGTAGCTTCAGTAAAATAAAATTTACTTTTATATTTTTTAAGAACCGTTCTTTTTTAGGAACGGTTTTTTTGTGGGTGGAATTTGGTAATTTTATAAAAATAAAAAATGGAATTTATTATCATCTTCTTCATGCTATTATTTGCAATTGGATTAACAATGATACTCATTAAAATCATAAAACACTACAACCGAAAATAAGCCTCCATTTTAGTTAAGAAAAATTAACAGTCCATATTTCTACATTTTATTATACATTTGTATTCTATTAAGAAAAATAAATGACAAACGCTTTCATTATTGGTACGCAAATAATTTGCAATTACAATAATGCAAAATCTAAAAATTTTGTAGAAGTACCTGTTTGTTTTATACCCACACGACCTACTCCCTTTATTGTGCGACGTTGATACTCACGCCACAATAAGCAATTACCTAAAAATATTGATTTGAGCATATTCATATAAATGCTAGTCAACAGTTTTCAATTTACTTTAAACGCATTATCATCATGCACGAGCAATTTGATATTATCATAGCAACAAAAGACCACACAGGTTTTGCAGTAATTATAGCAGCCGAAATGGAATCTTCTGCCAAGGCAAGAGGTACAGGCATTGCCAAAAGAACCCCTGAATACATAGAGCAAAAAATGCTAGAAGGGAAAGCAGTAGTGGCTTTTAGCAAAGATGGTATTTGGGCAGGGTTTTGTTATATAGAAACTTGGGAGCATGGCAAATATGTAGCCAACTCGGGATTAATTGTAGCCCCACAATTTAGAAAGCATGGTTTAGCTAAAGCCATCAAGAAAAAAATATTTCAGCTAAGTAGAACAACTTATCCTGATGCGAAATTGTTTGGGCTAACAACAGGCTTGGCGGTGATGAAAATAAATTCTGATCTCGGGTACGAGCCTGTTACCTATAGCGAGCTTACGCAAGATGATGCTTTTTGGGCAGGTTGTAAAAGCTGTGTAAACTATGAAATACTGATGAGCAAAGATAGAAAGAATTGTATGTGTACGGGTATGTTGTACGACCCACAAGATCACTACGAGCCTGAAGAAACGAAGGAAGATTTTAAGCAGCATTCAAAATTGTATGAGCGTTTTATGCGCATAAAGCAATCTGCTTTGTTAAGGCCTTTTATGAAGAAAGAATTTGTGAAATTGTTTTCGATATTTTCATAGGAGCCACGAATTTTCTTTAAAGAAATATTTGCAAAAATATAGCCACGAATGACACGAACTAGCACGAATAAAAACCATTAGTGAATATTCGTGCAATTCGTGGCAAAACAAAAAATTATGAAACAAAAAATTGTACTAGCATTTAGTGGAGGATTAGATACTACTTACTGTGCTATTTATTTAAACAAAATAAAAAACTACGAAGTACATGCCATTACGGTAAACACTGGTGGCTTTGATGATGCAGAAGTGGCCGTTATAAAAAAGCATGCCGAAAATTTAGGCGTGGCTTCCTACACTTGTGTGGATGTAACCAAAAAATATTACGAAAGCTGTATAAAATATTTAATTTTTGGCAACGTATTGAAAAATGCTACATATCCGTTGAGCGTAAGTGCAGAGCGAATGATACAGGCTATAACAGTGGCAGATTATGTAAAAGAAATTGGCGCAACTGCTGTAGCGCATGGCAGCACAGGTGCAGGTAATGACCAAGTTCGCTTTGATATGGTTTTTCAAACCATGGTACCACAAGCAGAAATAATTACACCGATTAGAGATTTAAAACTTAGCAGAGAAGCGGAGATAAATTTTTTGAAAGAACATAATGTGGCTATGAATTTTGAAAAAGCTGCATACAGCATCAACAAAGGATTGTGGGGCACATCAGTTGGTGGAAAAGAAACATTAAATAGTAAAGATTATTTACCCGAAACAGCATGGCCTACGCAAGTAACCGAAACAGCAGAAAAGAAAATTAGCTTACATTTTGATAAAGGAGAATTGATTGGTATTGATGATAATAATTTTGAAAATAAAGTAACCGCCATACAAACTTTGCAAGCCATTGCACAGCCTTATGGCATTGGTAGAGATATACATGTTGGCGATACCATCATTGGTATAAAAGGCAGGGTTGGCTTTGAAGCAGCTGCACCAATCATCATTATTAAGGCACATCATTTATTAGAAAAACATACACTTACTAAAAATCAATTGTATTGGAAAGATCAATTGAGCACTTGGTATGGCAACTGGCTACACGAAGGGCAATTGCTTGACCCAACCATGCGCAACATTGAAAGTTTTTTAACCGATACACAAAAAAATGTTTCGGGGAAAGTATTTGTAACCCTATTGCCACATCGTTTTTTAGTAACTGGTATTGAAAGTGAAAATGATTTGATGAACAACAAATTTGGCAGCTATGGCGAAATGAATAATAGTTGGACAGGCGATGATGTAAAAGGTTTCGCAAAAATATTTGGCAATCAAAATACGATTTATAACCTCACACACAACGATAAGTAATGAGTAATAAAATAAACATAGGCATTGTTGGTGGTGCTGGTTATACCGCAGGGGAATTGATACGTTTATTGATGCATCACCCCAATGCCAATATAGTATTTGTACACAGCAAAAGCAATACTGGTAAGCCTTTGCATGCTGTACACAATGATTTGATTGGTGATACGAATATAATTTTTACAGATAAAATTGTAGAAAGTGCAGATGTAATTTTCTTGTGTGTTGGTTATACAGAAGCAAGAAAGTTTTTTCAAGAAAATACCATTGCAGCTACAACAAAAATTATTGATTTATCCCACGACTTTAGATTAGAAGCAGATA
This sequence comes from Ferruginibacter sp., assembly GCA_043733065.1. GTDB lineage: Bacteria > Bacteroidota > Bacteroidia > Chitinophagales > Chitinophagaceae > Ferruginibacter. The sequence continues at coordinate 1,894 of JAYTGY010000290.1, read as the reverse complement.
ATAATATCGGTGAAAGAAAATTTATTTACGGCTTGCCTGAATTAAATAGAGAAGAAATAAAATCCGCCAACAATATTGCCAACCCTGGTTGTTTTGCAACCTGCATACAATTGGGTTTATTACCATTGGCAAAAGAAAAAATATTAAATACTATTCATACAACTGGTATTACGGGCAGCACAGGTGCTGGACAATCTATGCAAGCCACTTCGCATTTTTCGTGGCGGGTAAATAATATACAAGCATATAAAACTTTATCGCATCAGCATGTAGATGAAATAAAACAATCGCTACAACAATTGCAAGGCAGCGAGTCCACATTACATTTTGTACCATGGCGTGGCGATTTTGCAAGAGGTATTTTTGTCACAAGTTATTGTCAATCTAATTTGACTTTGGAGCAAGTAAATGAATTATACAAAACGTTTTATGCATCGCACCCATTCGTACATGTAAGCAATGTGATGATAGATTTGAAACAAGTAGTCAATACAAACAAAGCGGTTATTTATATTGAAAAAATAGATGACCAATTGGTGATACATTCAGCTATAGATAATTTACTGAAAGGTGCATCGGGGCAGGCTTTGCAGAATATGAATTTGATGTTTGGGTTGGAGGAAAATGCCGGACTTAATTTAAAAGCGGTGAAGTTTTAAGTTCTAAGTATTAAGTTTTAAGTAAGATTTTTAATATGAAATTTAAAAATTAAAAACAAGAAAATGCAAAACTACAAAGAATTAAAAGTATGGGAAAAAACGCATCAGTTTACATTAAAAGTTTATGAAGTAACGAAAGAGTTTCCACGAGAAGAAATTTATGGTGTAACTAGTCAAATGAGAAGAGCAGCCTCATCCATGCCGGCAAATATTGCAGAAGGATGTGGAAAATTTACTCAACTTGATTTGGCAAAGTTTTTAAATATAGCATTAGGTTCTGCCAATGAATCAGAATATTTTGTTTTACTTTCGAAAGACTTATCATATATGTCAATTGACAATTTTAATATTTTGAATAAATTAATTAATGAAATTAAAGCCATGCTAATTTCATTAATTAATAAAGTTAGGTTGGTTAAGGAAGCTGACAAACCTTAAACTTAATACTTAAAACCTACAACCTTAACTATGAAATTATTTGACGTATATCCTATTAATAATATTGCTATCGAGAGAGCAGAAGGTAGTTATGTATGGGACAGCGAAGGCAAAAAGTATTTAGACATGTATGGCGGACATGCCGTTATTTCCATTGGTCATACGCATCCACATTATGTTGCACGTTTGCAAGAACAGTTAAATAAAATTGCTTTTTATTCTAACTCTATCGAAATTCCTATACAAAAAGAATTGGCAAAAAAGTTAGGAGAAATTTCTGGTAAAGAAGATTACCAATTGTTTCTTTGCAATAGCGGTGCTGAGGCAAATGAAAATGCATTAAAATTAGCTTCGTTTTATAATGGTAGGAAAAAAATTGTTGCCTTTACAAAAGCATTTCATGGTAGAACATCTTTGACAGTAGCAGCTACTGATAATCCAAATATTGTAGCGCCAGTAAATGAAACAGAAAATGTTACTTTCTTACCTTTTAATGATGAAGTAGCATTGGCCAATCATTTTGAACATTATGGCAACGACATTTCTTCTGTTATTATAGAAGGCATACAAGGTGTGGGTGGTATTAGAGAAGCAAGTAAATCTTTTTTGCAATTGATAAGAACCCTTTGTACAAAATACAATGCCGTTTACATAGCTGATAGTGTGCAGTGTGGTTATGGCAGAACAGGGCAATTTTTTGCACATGATTATGCAGGTGTGCAAGCAGATATATACTCGATTGCCAAGGGCATGGGAAATGGTTTTCCAATTGGTGGTATTTTAATTGCACCACATAT